>CAYLPM010000561.1:0-3830 GCA_964385525.1 uncultured Gemmatimonadaceae bacterium | reverse complement strand
CGCCACGCCGGGACGAGGCTCGCGACCGCGGCGATGCCGATCAGCAGGAGCGTCACCCCCGTCCAGGTCGGCAGGTCGCTCGGCTCGATGCCGTAGAGGATGGCGTGCAGCATTCCCGACGCGGACCAGGCGACCACGCCTCCGATGATGAGCCCGAGTCCTGCCAGTCGCAGTCCGTCGGCGAGCACCATGCGAAGCACCCGCGCCGGCTCCGCGCCGATGGCCAGCCGCACGCCGATCTCCCTCGTCCGCTGCGCGACGCCGAAGGCGATCACGCCGTAGAGTCCCGCCGCCGCCAGCACCAGCGCGGCGGTCGCGAAGATCGCGAACACGAGCATCGTGAGCCGCGCTTCGGCGGCCCTGTCCGCGACGAGGTCGGTCATCGGCTGAACCCGTGCAATGGGAATCGTCGGGTCCACGGCCTCGACCTCGCGCCGCAGGGCCGCCGCAAGGGTGGCCGGATCGCCGCTGGTCCGCACGACAATCCACATCGCCGCCCAGGCGAACTGCTTCTGCGGCCAGTACATCGTCGGCCGCGGCAGACTGTCGAGCCAGAGAATTCGCGCGTCGCCGACGACGCCGACGATGGTTCTCGTCTGCCCGTTGCTCGTCGTCACCTGCCGCCCCACGGGATCCTCGTCGCCCCATCCCGTGCGCGCCATCGTCTCGTTGATGACGATCACTCGCTCCGCGTCGATGTGGTCGGACTCATCGAACAGGCGGCCACGGAGGAGCGGAATCCCGAGCGCCGCGAAGTAGCCGGGTGTCACCGCCCGCCAGCTCGCGAGCTCGTACTCCGCCTCGGTCGCCGGCTGCCTGCCCGCGGGCCAGAAGGACTGCGCCGTGTTGCCTCTGGTCAACGGCGCGATGTTCCCCGCGCCCGCAGCTTCGACGCCGGGCAGCGCCTCGAGTCGCGCCAGGAGATTCGCGAAGTACTGCACGCGGCTGTAGCCCGTCGCATAGCGCTCGCGATCGGTCGGCAGCACGATCTGTCCCGTGATCACCTGCTCGGGTTCGAAGCCGAGATCGACGCGCATGAGCGAGGCGAAGCTCCGGCTCACGAGTCCCGCACCCATCACGAGCACCATCGCCAGGGCGACGGACGCGACGACCAGCGCGTTGCGCAGGTGGCCGCCCTCCATGACGCGTGTGCCCGCGCGAAGCGTATCGACCTGGCCGGCCGCGGCCGGGTGGGCGCCGCCCACACCGCGCAGCCGCAGCGCGGGAACGATCCCGACGACGAGCGCGGTCAGCGCGCATGCGCCGACCGCGAATGCCGCGACCCGCCAGTCCGGCGATAGATCGTCGAGCCGCGGTACGGCCTCACCCGCGATGCGCTCGAGGACCGGCCACGCGGCCAGCGCGCTCGCGAGTCCCAGCGTGGCGCCGGCGAGCGTCAGCACCGCGCTCTCGGTGAGGAGCTGCCGGGTGAGCCGGCCGCGTCCCGCGCCCAGCGCGGCGCGAACCGCCAGCTCACGGGCGCGGGCGCCGGCCCGTGCGACGAGCAGATTGGCCACGTTCACGCACGCCATGACCAGCAGAAGTCCGACGGCGACGAGCAGCGTGGCGACCCGGCTTCTGAACTGCGGACTGACCACAACGTCCATCAGAGGCTGCGCGACCGCCGACCATCCCTCGTTCGTCGCCGGATGCTCGGCGGCCAGCTCGGCGGCGATGCGTCGCACGTCGCCGTCTCCGCGGTCGATCGTCACGCCGTCGGCAAGACGACCGATGACCTCCAGCCGCCGGTCGCCGCGCGGATAATCCGGACTCAGGACCAGCGGGACCAGGATGTCGGGATCACCGAAGAACTCGAAGGAGGCCGGCATCACGCCGATGACCCGGTGGCGAACGCCGTCGAGGTCGATGGACCGACTGAGTACGGATGGGTCGCTTCCAAGACGGTTCTGCCAGAAACCATGACTCAGCACGGCGACGCGCGCGTCGCCGCCGGGGCTCGCCTCCTCGGTCGTGAACGTCCGTCCAAGCTGCGGCTGCGCGCCGAGCACGGTGAACAGCGTGTGCGTTGCCGCGATGCCGGACAGCCGCTCCGGCAAGCCGTCGCCGAGCAGCGTGGGCGCGCGGCCGGTGAACGCCGTGATCTCGCTGAAGCCGCGCATCCGCTCCCGCCAGTCGAGATAGTTGGGCTCCGACACCGAAAACCGCTGCCCGGCCGGCGTCGTCTCGCTGAGGAAGACGAGCCGCTCGGGGTCGGAGTAGGGGAGCGGGCGCAGAAGCACGGCGTTGGCGAGCCCGAAGATCGTCGTGGCCGCGCCGATGCCGACGGCGAGCGTCAGCACGGCGGCGACGGTGAACCGCCGGTGGCTTCGCATCTGCCGCAGGGCGAACGCGACGTCTTGTCGAAGGTCGCCGAACCATTCGCGGCGGCGGCGCTCGTCGTCGCGCCTGACGGCCTCGGTGCGGCAGAATGCTTCGATCGCCGCGACGTCGCCGAACCTGGCCCGGGCCGTGGCGCGCGCCTCCTGGCGCGACATGCCGCGCGCGATGTAGTACGCCTCCAGCTCCTCGAGGTGGTTCTCGAGCTCCGAGCGAACCTCATCCTCCACGGACGGCTTCCAGATCCGCGCGCGCAGCTCGCGCGCAAAGCGTCCCATCTCCGGCATGCGCGCTCCTAGCTCGAGAGAAGGATCCTGCCGACGCCGGCGGCGAAACGGCGCCACTGCTCCGTCTCGAGCGCGAGCTGCTTCCTGCCCGCTCTGGTCAGCCGATAGAGCTTGACCCGGCGCCCGGTGTCGGAGAGTCCCCACTCGGCTTCGATCCAGCCGCGACGCTCCATGCGGTAGAGCGCCGGATAGAGCGAGCCTTCCTCGATGGAGAGCGCGTTCTCGCTCCCGGCCTCGATCCATCGCGCGATCGCGTAGCCATGGCGCGGTCCCCAGCCGAGGGTCTTGAGGATGAGTGCGTCGAGCGTGCCGTGGAGCAGCTCGGTGGATTCCGCCATCGGGTGATCCCTTGATAGTCTGGGTATACGGTACGGGTCCACACCTAGATAGTCAAGGGATCCGCGCTCGGGATGACGGCATGAGGTCGTGCGTCACCCGAAACCGCAACGCTCATTAAGATTCCACGTCTGAACCGAGCGGACACGACGCCGAGCGCGTCGGGTCGAGACCATCGCCACGACGAGACGAGCCGTGCCCGACCTCGAGAAGCGGCTGGCCGAGCACCTGAAGTCCTCGCACGCCGTTCGATACGAGCTGCGGGGCGGCGGCATGTCGCGGCTGTTCGTCGCCGACGACGTGGCGCTCGAGCGGCAGGTCGCGATCAAGGTGCTTAGTCCGACGCTCGCCGCGACGGTTTCGGTGCAGCGCTTCGAGCGCGAGATCGCCGTGATCGCGAGGCTGAACCACCCGAACATCGTGCCGATCCTGAGCGCGGGTGAGATCGACGGGCTGCCGTACTTCATGATGCCTTTCATCCGGGGCGAATCGCTCCGGAACCGCATCGCCCGCGGACCGCTCTCGCCGCGCGAGACCGTGGCGATCCTCAAGGACGTCATGCGCGCGCTCGCATATGCGCACGATACCGGAGTCGTGCACCGCGACATCAAACCCGACAACATCCTGCTCACCGGCAAGGCAGCGGTGGTCACCGACTTCGGCGTGGCCAAGGCCGTGTCGGCGTCGCGCGAGCGCGGCGTCGTGCAGCCCGGCCAGACGATCACCGGCATCGGGATCTCGCTCGGCACGCCGCAGTACATGGCGCCGGAGCGCGTGGCCGCGGATCCGAACTCGGATGCGCGCGCCGACCTCTATGCCGTCGGAATCGTCGCCTACGAGATGCTGGTGGGCTCGCCGCCCTTCCACGGT
>CAYLPM010000560.1:0-1906 GCA_964385525.1 uncultured Gemmatimonadaceae bacterium | reverse complement strand
GTGTAGCGTCTGGCGAGATAGCCGAGTCGCCGTGTTCCGTCCGTCACGGGAGCGACCGCCCAGAAGTGGACGGTCGAGTCGATGGCGGCGAACGGCCCGATCTGCACGGAATCGGTGGCGTGCAGGGACGCGAATGCGTCGAGCGGCGCGGAGAGCTCGCCGGTCTCGAGCGTCGACCCGGACGGCGTCGGCTCGACGCGAAGGTCGCGATCCGCCACGGCAACGCGCCGGCCATCCGCGGTCCACAGCTCCACCGCGTCGTCATCGTTCGACTGTGGGAGCACACGGGCCAGCGTGACCTGGGCGGCGGCCACTCGCGCGTCCGCGTCGGGACCTCGTGCATCCGCGCTCGAGGCGAGCGCGCGCGCGAGCACCGTGTCGCGCGACGCCGTGGCGAGGCGTGTCTTGAGCTGCGCCGTGGAGCGTTCACCCAGCATCGCCAGCTGGCGTGCCGCGCTCTCCAGACGGCTTGCGGCGCGCTCCGCGGCGGCGCGCGTCAGCGTCGTGTAGGTGAAGCCGAGGGCCGACACGAGCATGACGGCCAGCAGACCGACGATCAGCAGCGGCAGCCCGCGCTCGAGAGAGCCGGGCCAGAGGGGGAGGCGACGCACGCCCAATCATGATCGGCGACGCGGTGCGCGGCAAGTGCCAAGAAGCGCGCGGGGATAGGGGGCGGCTACCCCAGCGCCGCGCGCACCTTCGCGATCAACTCCTGCGGCCGGTACGGTTTCTGGATGAACGCCGTCAGGCGGTCGTCGAGTCGGCAGCTCACCGTCTGCTCGGCGTAGCCGCTGGAGAGAATCACCGGCAGATCATCGCGGAGGAGGCGCAGGGCGTCGAGCGTCTCGCCGCCGCCGAGCCGCGGCATCTTCCAGTCGAGGAGCACGAGGCGGATCGACTCCGGCGCTCGGGAAAACACCTCGATCGCTTCGACGCCGTCGCGCGCGTCGACGACCTCGAACCCGGACGCCTCCAGCACGCGTGCGGCGAGCACGCGCACGGACTCCTCGTCGTCGACGACGAGGATGCATCCCGCTCCACGCCACGGCACCAGTCCCGGTTCGGGCAGGTGTCCGGTGTCGTCACGGGCCATCGAATGGGATGAGCGTGCCTGCATGATGCGGTTCGGGGTTGTCCATGATAGGACGACCCCGAACGCCGGAAGGAACGCGTGCGAGCGCCGGACGATGCCCGCTCAACCGATGCCGACCGCTTCCTTCTCCCTGGCGACTTCGTCCACCACCTTTTGCGCCGCGTCGGGCGGCATCTGCTCGTAACCGTGGTGCTGGCGCGTGTACGTGCCGCGCCCGTGCGTGAGGGAATGCAGCTGCGTGGCGTACAGGTGCAGCTCGGCCTCGGGGACGAGCGCGCGCACGCGCGTGCCCGCGCCCGGCTGCCCGACGACCACCTCCGTCCCGAGGATCTGCCCCCGCCGGGACGAGAGATCGCCCATCACATCTCCGAGGTAGTCGTCGGGCGCGGACACCTCGACCTCGTCGATCGGCTCGAGGATCACCGGCCGGCACTTCGGCGCCACCGTCCGGAACGCGAGCATCCCGGCCATCTTGAACGACATCTCGTTCGAGTCCACGGAGTGGTACGAGCCCTCGAACAGCTCGACCCGGAAATCGACCATCGGATAACCGGACAGGACCCCACGCTGTGACGACTCCTGGATTCCCTTGTCCACCGCCGGGATGTACTTGCTCGGGATCGAGCCGCCCACGATCTGATCGACGAACTTGTAGCCGGCGCCGCGCGGCTCCGGCGCGAGTCGCACCCAGCAGTCGCCGAACTGTCCGCGACCGCCCGTCTGCTTCTTGTGCCGGCCCTGGCCCTCGGCCTTGGCGGTGAGCGTCTCGCGGTAGGCCACCTTCGGTCGCGTCAGCTCGGCCGTGACGCCGAA
>CAYLPM010000559.1:0-4300 GCA_964385525.1 uncultured Gemmatimonadaceae bacterium | reverse complement strand
CGGCGAGAAAATCCTTGTAGTCGAGCGGCTTCGCGATGTATCCGTCGCAGCCCGCGGCGCGCATGCGCTCCTCGTCGCCCTTCATCGCCAGTGCGGTCAGCGCGATCACCGGAATGCCGCGGGTCGTCTCGTCGGCCTTCAGCAGCGCGGTCGCCTCGAGGCCGTCCATGCCGGGAAGCTGAATGTCCATCAGGATGAGATCGGGGTGGTGTTCGCGAGCGATCGTCAGCCCGATCTCGGCACTCGTCGCCGACAGCACGGTGTAGCCCGCCGACTCGAGCAGAAAGGTCGACAGCTTCATGTTCGTGGGGTTGTCCTCGACGACCAGGATCGTGGCCATGTCAGGCCACGGCCGGGAGGCCGGCCATCGCGCGCCGGACCTCGGCAATGAACCCCTCCCCGTCGAAGCCGGCCTTTCCGATCACGGTGGCGACGAGACCGTTGAGCTTCAAGCGCTCGTCGGCTGTGACCTCGGAGGCGGTCAAGACGACCACCGGGATGCAGGCCGTCGCCGCATGCGCGTTGAGCGCCGCGACAACGTCGAAACCGCTGACCTCCGGCATGATCAGATCGAGCACGATCAGATCGGGCAGCTCGCGCCTCGCGATCTCGATCGCCTCCGCTCCACCGTACGCGCGCAGCACTTCGCTCGCCATCTCGCGGATGCGCATTGCGATCTGGTCGACCGCGTTCGGATCGTCGTCGACGACGAGCACCTTGATCATCCTGTCGCCCGACACCGGCGAAAGGCCGAGCTCGACGAGCGTGTCGGACAGCTCCTGCCGCGAGACCGGCGACTGCATCACGGCCGCCGCCCCGAGTGCGAAGCCCCTCGTGCGATCGGCGAGAATCGAGATCACGATCACGGGCACCTGCCGGAGCGCCGGAATGCTCTTCAGCCGCTCGAGGAAGAGCCATCCGTCCACACCGGGCATCATGATGTCGAGGGTGATCAGCGCGAGCGGTTCGCGCTCCGCGACCCGCAACGCTTCGTCGGCGCTATTTGCATGGATCACCGTGAAGCGTTCCGCCTCGAGCTGCACCCGGATGAGCTCCGCGGATCTGTAGTTGCTCTCGACCACGAGCGCCGTACGCGTGCCTCCCCGCGCGTCGTGGTGCGACTCGGCCGGCGATCGGGCCGACGACGCCGCCGCGTCGCACTTCGATCGCATTGGAATCCACGCCGTGAAGCACGACCCCTCACCGACCGCGCTCTCGACCGCGACCGCCCCGCCGTGGAGATCGGCGAGCAGCTTGACCATCGCGAGGCCGAGGCCCGTCCCCTCGAACTGTCGCGCCAAGCTGCTGTCGACCTGGCTGAACGGCTTGAACAGGTGCTCGAGTGCGTCCGGTGACATGCCGATGCCATTGTCGGTCACGCTGATCTGCAGAAACTCCTGGTAGTCGCTGTCGGCGAGCGGAAACGTCCGTCCCGGCCACGCACTCGTGAGGACACCGACCTCGGCACGCGGCACTCGGTCGGCACGCAGGATCACGTCGCCGCCATCGGCCGTGAACTTCACCGCGTTCGAGAGCAGGTTGTAGACGACCTGCTTGACCTTGCGTCCGTCGGCGTGCACGCTGCCCAGGTCGTCCGCGAGGTGCATCTCGAGCCGCACGTGCCGAACCGCCGCCTGCCCCTTGACGATCGACAGGCTGTTGCTGAGCAGCGCGGCGATCTCCACCGAGCCGAGATCCAGCAGCATTTTCCCCGCCTCGACCTTCGACAAGTCGAGGATGTCGTTGATGAGCGACAGGAGGTGCTTGCCGCTCTTGAAGATGTCGCCGATGAAGCGGCGCTGCTTGTCGGTCATGTCGCCGAGCAGACCGTCGCCGAGCACCTCCGAGAAGCCGATGATCGCGTTGAGCGGCGTGCGAAGCTCGTGCGACATGTTGGCCAGGAACTCGGATTTCATGCGGCTGGCGTCCTCGAGCTCCGCGTTCTTCTGCTGGAGCGCCCGCTCGATGGCCTTGAGCTCCGTCATGTCGCGGGCGGAGGCGAAGACGCCCTGCAACCGGCGGTCGCGATCGTGGAAGGTGGTCGCGTTGTACGACACGACCGTGAGTGTGCCGTCGCGGGCACGCGCGGTCAACTCGTAGTTGGTGACCTTGCCTTCGCTGAGCACGCGGTTGATCCCCGCCTGCGCGCGGCCCGGATCGGTGAAATAGCTCTTGAACGGCGCGCCGATCAGCTCGTCGCGCGTACATCCCGTGAGCGCCTCCATCTGCTTGTTGACATCGGTGACGATGCCGCGCGGGTCGGTCGTCATCATGGCGTCGATGTTGCTCTCGAGCAGCGAGCGGGTGTAGAAGTGCTGGTCGCGCAGGCGCTGGTCGAGCTTCATCCGCTCGTCTTCGATCTGCTGCCGGGCCGTGTTGTCGGTGCCGATGAGCAGGTATCCGATGATGTTGCCGCTGGCATCGCGAAGCGCGGTCACCGACACCACCGCGGGAAACCGGCTGCCGTCCTTGCGGATGTAGGTGAGCTCGTAGATGTCCTCGATGCCGCGCGAGGCCTTGAACACCAGCGCCTCGAATCCCGGCGTGATCGACGTGCCGAGCTCCACGCTCAGGGCCTTGGCGCGGGCGATCACTTCTTGCGGATCGGACATGTCCGCGGGGGTGACCCGGTCGATGACTTCGTCAGCCGTGTAGCCGAGCATGCGCTCGGCTCCGACGTTGAAGATTTGGATGACGCCCTTCTCGTCGGTGGCGATGCTGGAGAAGTTCGCGCTGTTGAAGATCGCGCTCTGGAGCGCGCCGGTGGTCAGCAGCGCATCGGGGTGCGCACCCTCGTTGCGCCGACGCTCGAGGTTGGACGGTACTGACGACTGGTACATAGGCCTCGGTGCAACCGTCCCGCGTCCTGACTCCGTGACGCGGACCATCGCGGCAGGATCGATCGAGAGCGAGCGGCGGCAAAGCGTTGTCGGCGGCGATTGTCGCGGCCGGCGACCTGCAGAGGGCGATACGCCCTGAGTAGGTTGCAAGGAACCGGCCGGATCGATCGGATGGACCCGAATCTCGACCCCTCCAGACCCGCGCCGCGTGACACGACGATTCTCGTTTCCGGGATCACCCTCCGCGAGTAGCGCGACCGCGATCGAGCCGGGCCTCCACCATTCGTCGCAGCGTGCCATCCTCGAGATACCTGCGAAGGTACCGCCCGGGACACCCGGTGTCGGCGTAGTCGTAATGGCCGCCGATGCGCTCGATCGGCAGATCGAACTCGCGGAGCGCCCACGCCATCAGGTCCGCTATCGCGTCGAGTTGCGCCGCCGTCGGCTCCTGACGCTCGTAGTTGCCAATGACGCTGATCAGGAAGTGCCCGCCGGGATCGTACGTCGTGTTCGTCTCCCCCATGAAGCGGAAGTCGCGTCCCTCGTAGATCCGGCCGTCGAGATCGAGCAGAAAATGATACGGCACGTCCCACCAGTTGCGCGCGGCGGCGCCCCACGACTGCAGGCCGCGCAGGCTCGCGACCGGATCATCCTCCGGGCGCAGCGGCTGCGGACTCCCGATGTGGTGCAGCGTGACGTGCGTGATGCGATGTGGGATCCGGAGCCGCATGTCGGCGCCGCCGGCCACGTCGGACGTCGCCACCGACGGCGGCAGCGACGCGACGGTCGCGACCTCGAGCGCCGCGAGTCCGGCGCCGAGCTCGCCGGGTCCATAGACGGCCACGACGGCCACATGGAAGCCGCGCCAGTTGAACGCGGATCCCTCGCGCGCCCTGCGCTCTTCGCTCGCGTCGCCCAGCGCGAGGCGCAGATGGACGACATCGGCAGGCTCCGCTCCGCTCGAGTCCACGGCCGTGCCGAGCACGGTGATCGTGAGCTCGCGGAACACGAGCGAAGCGCCCACGCCGCCGTTGCGCCGGTTGGCATCCGCGACGTAGCCGAGCGGTGCCCGCATCCGCCACTGCGCGTGGAGAACGATGCCCGGACGGGCGACCGTGTCGGCGGCGCGGTGCGACGAGCACCCGAGCGCGGCGGCGACCGCGAGAGTCGGCAGAATTCGGGCGAGTGTCATGCAGTCGAACATAGCATGGAGATCGTGCCCCGGCGTCGCACCCGGCACATCGACCTGCGGCGAGGCGGGTCCCGCTCGATTCACCGAGTGGGTCCCGCTTGCGTCCTGGATCGCGAAGCGAACATACTGTTTCTCCGGCGGCCCGTCCCTATTCTCGAGCAGGGCGATGTTTGATGTCCCCTCGCCGAAGGAGGGATAGCCCTCGTCGAGCCGCGCGCTCGCGCGAAGGGCTCTCCATCGACCTTACGGTGCCGGATGCTCCACTCAC
>CAYLPM010000558.1:0-2642 GCA_964385525.1 uncultured Gemmatimonadaceae bacterium | reverse complement strand
CACATCGTCGCCAGCCAGTTGAAGATCTTCACGCCGGTCGGAATCGCGATCAGCATCGTCGTGACCCCGAATACCGTGTCCGCGATCGGCCCCATCCCGACGGCGAACATGTGGTGCGCCCACACGCCGAAGCCGAGGAAGCCGATCAGGATCCCGGAGTACACCATGACGGCATAGCCGAACAGTGGCTTGCGGGAGAACGTCGGCAGGATCTCCGACACGAGCCCGAACGCGGGCAGGATCAGGATGTAGACCTCGGGATGACCGAAGATCCAGAAGAGATGCTGCCACAGCAGCGGGTCGCCGCCGGCGCCCGGCGTGTAGAAGTTCGAGCCGAAGAAGCGGTCGAACATCAGGAACACGAGGGCGATCGTGATCACCGGGAACGCCAGGATGATCAGGAACTGCACGACGAACGACATCCACGTGAAGATCGGCATGCGCATCAGGCTCATCCCCGGCGCGCGCATGTTGATGATCGTCGTGATGAAATTGAACGCGGCGGCGAGCGAGGCGATGCCGAGGATCTGGAGCCCGAGCACCCAGAAGTCGATGTTCAGCCCGGGCGAGTACTGCGTCGTGGTGAGCGGCGTGTAGCCGAACCATCCGCCATCGGGCGCCGCCCCGACGAACCACGAGAGGTTGATGAAGATCCCGCCGAGCAGGAACACCCAGTAGCTGAACGCGTTGAGCCGCGGGAAGGCGACGTCGCGGGCGCCGATCTGGAGCGGGATCAGGAAGTTGAAGAAGGCGGCCGAGAGGGGCATGACCCCGAGGAAGATCATCGTGGTGCCATGCATCGTGAACAGCTGGTTGTACACTTCCGCGGAGACGAGCTGTCCGTTCGGGCCCTGCAGCTGCATGCGGATCAGGATGGCCTCGAAGCCGCCGACGAGAAAGAAGAAGAGGGCGCTTACGAGGTAGAGAATGCCGATCCGCTTGTGGTCGGTGGTGGCGAGCCAGCTCCAGACGCCGCGCTCGTACCTCGAGGGTGCGTGCGCGTACGGTGGGGCCGCGGCGGTCGTAGCCATCTATGAATCTCCGTCCGTGTCCGAAAGGCGGTTATCGCAATGACAGCAGATAGGCGACGATGTCGGCGATCTGCTGGTCGGTCAGGGCGCCCATGGCGCCGGTGCGCGGGTCGCGCTCGCCGGCGCCGAACGGGGGCATCAGGCTTCCCGGCTTCATCCTCGCGGCGCTCTTGATCCAGAGGGCGAGGTGGCGCGCATCGTTGGGGTACATCCCCGCGCCCAGCGTCAGGCGCGAGCCGAAGTGCGTGAGCTCGGGGCCGAGGATGCCCTGCGACATCGGGTTGCCGCGGATCCTGTGGCACCCGATGCAGGCGCTCCGCGAGTACAGCTCGCGCCCGGCGCCGGCGTTGCCTAGCGGCTCGCCCTCGAACGTGAGGCCGCGCGGGATCGCACCCGTTGGAATGACGTGATCGGGGGCGGCGTCGCGCGGAAAGGCGAAGTACTCGGCGGGGAGCTCGCCGGTCGGTGCGTCCTGCATCGGCGCCTGTGCCGTCTGACCTGGAGTCCCGCTCGGCGGCTGGGTGCCGCCGGCGGGTGTTCCCTGGGCGGGCGCCTGCGCTGCCTGACCAGCGGGCGTGCCCACCGGCGGCGTGGCACCGGGCGGCGTGGCACCGGGCGTCGCTGCGCCGCCGGGTGCGGGGGCCGCCGCGGCACCACCGGGCGCCGGGTGCGCCACGAGCGCCGGCGCGCGCTGCAGCGCGATCCACCGCTCGAACTCCTCGGGGCTCACCGTGAAGGCGCGGAACTTCATGTTGGCGTGCGACGTGCCGCAGTACTCCGCACAGAAGCCGTTCCAGACGTTACCGGCGACCGTGGAGTCGGGCGTGAACCAGAGGTAGTTCGAGTGGTTCGTGACGAGATCGCGCTTCCCGCCCATCTGCGGAATCCAGAACGAGTGGACGACGTCCGCGCTCGTGAGATGGAAGTTGACGGTGCGTCCGGCGGGGAGATACAGCTCGTTCGCGGTCGCTATCTCGTACTCGGGGTAGCGGAACTCCCACCACCACTGATGGCCGATGACCTCGACCTGCAGCGCGTCGCCGCCGGCCTCGGCCTGCGTGGCGAAGATCGTGCGCACGGTCGGCACCGCGATCAGGATCAGGATCACCGCGGGTATCAACGTCCACGTGATCTCGAGCGCGGTGTTGCCGTGGACCTGCCGCGGCTCCGGCGCGTCGGGCCGCTGGCGGAACCGGAACAGGATGAAGAGCAGTATCGTCTCGACGAGGATGAAGACCAGCGTTCCCCAGAAGAGAAGGCTGTCCCAGAGCTCATCGATCGCGCGGCCGAACTCGCTGTTCGGCGAAAAGGTGGTGTTGGGATATTCCTGCGCGCACGCAACGAGCGCCAGCGCGAGCACGACCGACACGCCGGCGGCAGCGAGCCGACGTGGACGGTTAGACGCGATCATGCCAATTCCTTGTACCGGCGTTGGTCGGAGCGCCTCACCCGGGGCGTCCGTGATGTGGATGAGATTGCAAACTATGGACGCCCATGGGGCGAATGCAAGCGACGAACCGCGGTATGGGAAAGTCCCCGACAAACCCGACAAGGGAGTCGTGAATAGTGCGTAGTGGGGGCGCCCGGTCGACCCCCCCCCCCACCCCGGCC
>CAYLPM010000557.1:0-4011 GCA_964385525.1 uncultured Gemmatimonadaceae bacterium | reverse complement strand
GATCTGGATCTACGCGCTCTCGATGGGCGCGTTCCACGGGACGACCACGATCCTCGCGCTCTACCTCGCCCTGCGATTCGGCGTGAACGAGGAGTCGATCGGCTACTTCTTCATGTACATCGGCGCGATCGGCGTCGTCGCGCGCGCCGGCGTGCTGGGCGTGGCCGTGAAACGCCTGGGCGAGGCGCGGCTGTCACGAGTCGGCACCCTCCTCCTCGCGAGCGGGCTCGCCCTCATTCCGTTCGCGGTGGGTTACGGCTCGCTAGCGTTCGCGATCGGCCTGGTGCCGGTCGGGACGGCGTTTCTCTTCCCGTGCGTGACGTCGCTCCTCTCGCGCGTGATCGGCCGGCACGAGCGCGGGCTGTATCTCGGTGTGCAACAGACGTTCGGCGGCGTGGCGCGCGTCCTCGGTCCGATCTGGGCCGGATGGGCCTACGATAACCTCGGCGTGGGCGTGCCCTTCTGGACGAGCGCCGCGATCGTGCTCGCGACGCTCGCGCTCGGACTGGGGATGGAGGAATACACGCGCCCGAAGACGGAGATCGCGGCGGCCGAAGGGTGAGTGGAATGGACGGTCAGTCCCCCGCCGTCCCCCCCGCCCCTGGTTCACTCTCCAGAACCGCTTTCGCGATCTCCACCATCGGCACCGATCGATCCTGGCTCGTGCGCTGAAGGATCCGATAGGCCTCCTGCTCGGACGATCCGGTGCGGCGCATGAGGATCCCCTTGGCGCGCTCGATGATCTTGCGGTTCTCGAGTTGCGCGCGGGCCTCCTGCGCCTCGTGCTTCGCCGACGACAGCTCGCGCGCGCGAGAGACGGCGAGCCGGATCGTCGAGTCGAGCATGCGTGGCGGCGTCGGCTTGGGCAGGAACGCGATCGCCGCCGTCGCCGCGATGTCGCGCTCGCTGAGCGTCACGCTCTGATCGCCGCTGAACAGGACGACGGCCGTGCCGGGGAGCGCGTTGGTGATCTCCTCCGCCGCTTCGATGCCGGAGCCATCCGGCATGTGCACATCGAGCAGTACGACGTCGGGGAGGACGTCGCGGGTGCGCTCGATGGCTTCTCGTCCGGTCGCGACCTCCGAGACGACCGTGTGGCCGAGTGCCGCGAGGAGATCCACGACCACGGAGCGAGCGTTGGCGTCATCCTCGGCGACGAGTATGCGAATGGGAGTCGAGTCGGACATGCGTGAGAATCGGATGCAGGTGCTGTCGAGTGTGCCGAGGGCCGGCGCCGGCATCGGAGCACCCTCGGCCTAATGGTCGCGAGTCGAGTCCCGTCCCGCAATGCAGTCGAGCAACTCGAGCGTCCTGACGGGCTTTCGCAGCGTGAAATCGGCGCCGTTGCCGGGCCCCGTTCGCACCTCCCACCCCGTCACGACCCCGATCCGGAGTCGCGGCAGACGCTGACGGATCATCTCCACGAGATCCCACCCGCTGCCGTCGGGCAGTCCGATGTCGGTCAGCACGACGTCGTACGGGTCGGCGGCGGAGTCGGTGTCGTCGCGCGCGCTGGTCGGGTCGGAGGCGTCGGCCGTCTCGTCGGACGCGTCGACATCGTGCGCGTCCGTCGCGTCGGATGCACGGGCCGCTTCGGAGGGGTCGGCCGATCCGCGTGCGATCGCCCCCTCGCCGTGCCCGGACGCGTCCCCGCCGGCCGGCGGCGGCCCCTGATCGAACGCGAGTCGCACCATCGCTTCCGCGATCGACCCCACCGCGTCTACGGTGTGCCCGTCCGACTCCAGCAGCGCCTGCATGAACTCCCGCCCGTCATCGTTGTCCTCGACGAGCAGCACCCGTCTCGGGGGACGCCGCGGCGGACGTGGCGCCGCGGGCGGCACGGCCTCACTCGCGTGGGGAAACGACAGCCGCACGATCGTCCCGCGGTTCGGCGCGGAGACGATCTCGGCGTTGCCACGGTGGCGCTTGGCGATGCCATACACCTCGGAGAGACCGAGCCCCGTGCCGCGAGCGCCTTTCGTGGAGAAGAACGGCTCGAACGCGCGCTCACGGACCTCGTCCGTCATCCCCTGCCCCGAGTCGTGCACCTCGACGCTCGCCACACCATCCGCCAGGCGCGTCACGATGCCGAGCGTGCCGCCGCCGGGCATCGCGTCCAGCGCATTCTGCACCAGGTTGAGCAGCGCTTCGCGCAGTTCGCCGGCGATGCCGCGCACCACGACCCCCTGCCCGAGCGTGCGCTCGAGATGCACGCGTCCGCCGCGCGCTCGTTCCGCCCACAGCGGGCGCGTCATCGCCACGACCTCGTCGGCGACGGCCGAGAGATCCACCAGCTCCTCGCGCTCACCCAGCAGCGGCTCCTGGCGAATGAATCGGCCCACGCGTGCCGCGGTGGCCGCGCCGGTCTCGGCTGCGCGCGCGATCCGCTCGGCGTAGTCGCGGACCGCGGCCGGATCGTGCGCGTTCAGCTCGAGCAGATACGCGGCCGCCATGATCGGGTTCAGCGCATTGTTGACGTCGTGCATGACGCCGGCGGCGAGCTGTCCCACGGCGGTGAGCCGCCGCTCGCGCGAGCGCGCCTCCTGGAGCGCCATCAGCTGCCGCGACCGCGCCTCGACCATCCGCTCGAGACGCTCGGCTTCCGTCGACACACGCTCATACAGCTCGGCCGAGCGGCGGACCTGTTCGGCGAGCTCCTGGGCGAGCGTGGTCTGTTCCGTCACGTCGCGCTCCACCGTCACGGCGCCGCGGATCCGGCCCGCCATGTCGCGCAGCGGGTTGGAGCTGATCGCCAGCACCAGCGCCGCGCCACCCGCGCCCCGACGCACCGACAGCGTCGCGCCGCGGACGGTCTCGCCCTTCAGCGCGCGCGCCGTCGGGTGCTCGTGCATGAACAACGTCGTTCCGTCGAGAGTCCGGGGACGATCGAGCTTCCAGAGCGCGCTGAGCGTCACCGGCTGCGAGTCGTGATCCTGCCGAGCCTGCGTGTTCGAGTGGATGATGTTCCCCTCGAGGTCGAAGACTCGCACGGAGTCCGGGATGACCGCGAAGATCGACTCGAGCTGCGCGACGCTGCGAGCCAGCTCCTCGCGGAGCTGCTCGCGCTCGCTGACGTCGCTGGCCACGAAGAGCACGCCCCGGACGCTGTACTCCTCAGGAATCGAGGCGAAGGTCGCCTCGACGATCCGCTGCCCGGCCTGGCGCTGGGTGAGGGCGATGCGCAACGAGCGCGGTGGCGCACCGGTGATGGCCGCGTCGATAGCCTCGGTGAGGTCGGCGAGCGCGTTGGGGAAGGCGTCGTAGATCGAGCGCGCGGCCGCCTGCGTCGGCTCGAGATTGACCAGCTCGTAGTAGCGGGTGTTGGCGCGCGCGAGCCGGAGTCCCTCGTCGAACATCGCGATCGCCAGGGGGACGACCTCGAAGAGCGCCTCGAACCGGGCGAGCTGCCCGGTGAGGTGTCCGAGCTCGACGCTGCTGATGGACTTCGTGAACGACATGGGGACTGCGGTCAGGGGCCAGGGCTCGCTCGGCGCGCCCCCGGGGCCCGTCGGCATCGGCGGGGACGCAAGGTAGGGAGCGGAGGGGCCGACCGTCAATCTCGTGCCCTGCGGCCGACCCGCCGCGCGGCGGTGCATCGGAAGCCGCGAAATGAACGGTGGTCAAGCCGTGGGACGGTGAAGGCGGTGCCGCGGACCCCTACAGCAGACGACGGACCTCCGCGTCCCGGCACCGTCCATCCCTGCTCGTCCACCGCCGTACTGCCGTCGCGTTCACCATCGGGGCTCGATCGCCGCCCCGGTGCGGGCGCGGTCGCGCAGCCCGGTGATCAGGCGGACGCCGCGTTGATGGGTCAGGTAGGCATAGCCCCACTGGAGCAGCACCGAGATGCGGTTGCGGAAGCCGACCAGATACATGATGTGGACGAAGAGCCAGAACCACCACGCGAGGAATCCAGTCAGCTTCAGCCGTCCGAAATCGGCGATCGCGCGATGGCGGCCGATCGTCGCGAGATTGCCCTTGTCCCGGTAGCGGAAGGGCTGGCGCGGCTCG
>CAYLPM010000556.1:0-4793 GCA_964385525.1 uncultured Gemmatimonadaceae bacterium | reverse complement strand
GAGTTACATCCGGTTCGACGAGAACGCGGTGGTGATCATCAACGAGGCCGGGGAGCCGCGCGCGACGCGCATCTTCGGTCCGGTGGCGCGCGAGCTCCGCGAGAAGCGGTACATGAAGATCGTCTCGCTGGCGCCGGAGGTGTTGTAGCATGCGCATTCTGAAGCACCGGAAGACCGACCGCGCGCGCGCGCAGAACCGGGCACGGCACGCCGGCAATGCGGCGCGGGTCAGGCTGCACGTCACCAAGGGCGACACGGTCCGGGTGATGCGCGGCGAGGACAAGGGCAAGGAGGGGAAGGTGCTCCGGGTCCTGACCAAGACCGGCCGCGTGGTGGTCGAGGGCGTGAACATCGTGAAGCGGCACCGGAAGGCGCAGCGGGCGGAGGAGCAGTCGGGGATCATCGACTTCCCGGCGCCGATCCACGCGTCGAACGTGATGCTGCTCGATCCGAAGAAGGACGAGCCGACGCGCACCCGCCGCCGGATCGATGAGGACGGGACGAAGGAGCGCATCAGCGTGAAGAGCGGCGACGCGATCCCGCGCAGCCGCTGAACGAGGACGAGACCATGGCGACCAAAGAAAAGAAGAGCGGTGGCAAGAAGGCCGACAAGGAGAAGGGCGGCACGCCGGGCGGCGCCCGCGAGCACGCGGGGGTCGGTCTTCCGGTGCCCCCGCCGCGCCTCAAGGGCTACTACGAGCAGACGGTGCGGCCGCGGCTCCAGCAGCAGTTCGGCCTCGGCAACGTGCACGAGATCCCGACGCTCGAGAAGATCGTGATCAACGTGGGGATGGGCGAGGCGATCAAGCAGCCCAAGGTCCTGGACACCGTGGTCGAGGAGCTGTCGATCATCACCGGGCAGCGCCCGGTGCGAAAGCGGGCGAAGAAGTCGATCGCGAACTTCGGGCTCCGCGAGGGACAGGAGATCGGGGTGGCGGTGACGCTGCGCGGCGCGCGGATGTGGGAGTTCCTGGACCGGCTGATCGCGACGGCGATCCCCCGGATCCGCGACTTCCGAGGGCTCAACACACGGTCGTTCGACGGCCGCGGGAACTACTCGATGGGGATCAAGGAGCAGATGATCTTCCCGGAGATCAACTACGACCAGATCGAGCAGATCCACGGCATGGACATCACGTTCGTAACGAGCACCAACCGGGACGATCAGGCGTACGCGCTGCTGCGCGAGCTCGGCATGCCCTTCCGCGGGGAAGAGCGGCCGATCGTCGTGGGCGCGGCCTGAGCGTGCGGCACGCAATCACACGAGGCTGAGAGAGAGCGATGGCCAAGAAGGCGTGGATCGAGAAGTCGAAGCGCAAGCCGAAGTTCGCCGTCCGGCAGCACAACCGCTGTCAGCGGTGCGGCCGCGCGCGGGCGTTTCTCCGCAAGTTCGGGGTCTGCCGGATCTGCTTCCGGGAGCTGTCGCTCTCGGGGATGGTGCCCGGCGTGCGAAAGGCGAGCTGGTAGAGCCCGGAACATGATCATTCACTTCCTAAGCGTCCTCACGGATACGGTAGGAGACCAGGTACACTCATGAGCATGACCGATCCGATCGCCGACATGCTGACGCGCATCCGCAATGCCTGCGGATCGAAGCACCGTCGCGTCGACATGCCGGCGTCGAAGATCAAGGTGGAGATCGCGCGTCTCCTGAAGGAGAGCAATTTCATCCAGGACTTCCGGACGCTGGAGGCCGAGAACGGCCGCCGGACGCTTCGCGTCGTGCTGCGCTATGCGCAGGGCGGGCAGCCGGTGATCCGGGAGCTGAAGCGCGTGTCCACCCCCGGGCTGCGGAAGTACGTCGGGGTCGGCGAGATCCCGCGCGTGCGCAACGGATTGGGCGTGGCGATTCTCAGCACGTCGCAGGGGCTGCTGACCGACCGGCAGGCGCGCCAGCGCCAGACCGGCGGCGAGCTTCTCGCCGTGGTCTGGTAGGAGGAACGATGTCGCGAATCGGAAAGGCGCCGATCCCGGTGCCGAAGAACGTCACGGTCACGGTCGAAGGATCGCGCGTCCGGGTCAAAGGCCCGAACGGCGAGCTGGAGCGAACGTTCCACTCGACGATGAAGATCGTGCAGGAGAACGGTACGCTGTTCGTGCAGCGGCCGTCGGACGCCGAGCAGCACAAGGCGCTCCACGGCTTGAGCCGCACGCTGCTCTGGAACATGGTGGAGGGCGTCACCACGGGGTTCAGGAAGCAGCTCGACATCGTGGGCGTCGGCTACAAGGCCGAGACGCGGCCATACGGGCTGCAGCTCGCGCTGGGCTTCTCGCACCCGGTGCAGTACCGGGCGCCGAAGGGGATCAAGCTGAGCGCGCCGCAGCCGACGCAGATCGTGGTGGCGGGCGCGGACAAGGAAGTCGTCGGTCAGGTCGCGGCGGAGCTGCGCAGTCTGCGGCCGCCCGAGCCGTACAAGGGGAAGGGAATCAAGTATGCGGGCGAGCAGGTCCGGCGGAAGGCCGGCAAGGCCGGAGGCAAGTAATGGCGAAGATGGGGAAGCCCGTGACGCGCGCGGAGAAGCGCCAGCGTCGGCATCTGCGGGTCCGGAAGAAGGTCGCGGGCACGACGGAACGTCCGCGGCTGGTGGTGTACCGCTCGCTGAAGCACATCTACGCGCAGCTCGTGGATGACTCGGCGGCGCGCACGCTGGCGACGGTGTCGGATGTCGCGGTGGCGGAGGGAAAGAAGACGGAGAAGTCGGCCGAGGTCGGACGCCGAATCGCGGCGCGGGCCAAGGAAGCCGGGATCACGCGGGTCGTGTTCGACCGCGCCGGATACAAGTATCATGGCCGCGTGAAGGCGGTGGCCGACGGCGCCCGCGAAGGCGGGCTGGAGTTCTGATATGAGCGAGCAGAATCCGCAGGGCGTGGAAGGCGGCAGCGGCGCATCTCCGTCACCGGCACCCCGAGGACCTCGCGGGGGCGGGGGCGGGGGCGGGGCTGGGGGCGGCGGTGGGCCGGGAGGTGGTGGGCCGGGAGGTGGTGGCGGCGGCCGCGGCGGTCGCGGTGGCCGAGGCGGTCGCGGCGGTCAGGGCGGCGGGCGTGGTCGGGGCGGCGGTCCAGGCGCCGGTCGTGGCAGCGGCCCGGGTGGTGGTCGCGGCGGTGAGGGCGGAGGACGCGACGGTGGGCGCGGCGACGGTCGCGGCCGTGGCGGCCCCGACGCAGGCGCCCGCGAGGGGAGCGAACTCGTCGAGAACGTGATCGCGATCAACCGTGTCGCCAAGGTCGTGAAGGGCGGACGCCGGTTCTCGTTCAACGCACTCGTCGCCGTCGGCGATGGGCAGGGGAAGGTCGGGTTTGCGACCGGAAAGGCGAACGAGGTGTCGGAGGCCGTTCGCAAGGCAGTGGACGGCGCGCGTCGCAACATGGCCTCGGTGCCGCTGACGGGCGGGACGATCCCGCACGAGATCGTCGGAAAGCACGGTGCCGGCAAGGTCCTGATGAAGCCGGCCGCGCCGGGCGCGGGTGTGATCGCGGGCGGCGCCGTGCGGGCGGTGCTCGAGTGCGCCGGCGTGACCGACATCCTCACGAAGAGCCTGGGCTCGACGAATCCGCACAACATGGTGCTGGCGGCGATGGACGGGCTGCGGCAGCTGACGACGGTCGAGCAGGTCGCGCGCGAGCGGGGCGTGGAACCGTCGAGCCTTGGCTACCGGTCGCGCGAGAAGTCGAGGGAGGCCGCGAATGGCTAGAACATTCGTCTGGCATCCGGGTAAGGGGCCAAAGCGTACCGAGAAGCTCCCGGAGTCGGCGAGCGGGAAGCTGCGGATCGAGCAGGTGCGGAGCGGCATCGGCCACTCGCACGTGATGAACCGTACGCTTCGCGCGATCGGGCTCCGGCACCATCAGGCCGTGGTCGTCAAGGACGACACGCCCTCCTTGCGAGGGCAGCTCAAGCAGGTGCGTCACCTGGTCAGGGTGACGCCGGTCGAGGAGTAAGAGACAGTGGAGAACAACGAGAAGATCGGCCTGCACAATCTGTCGCCGGCGCCGGGCTCGCACCGAGATCGGAAGCGTCTCGGCCGCGGTCCCGGGTCAGGGAAGGGGAAGACGTCCGGCAAGGGGCACAAGGGCATCAAGGCGCGCGCGGGGCACCATGGCCCCGGGGGCGGCAAGCCGCACTTCGAGGGTGGCCAGATGCCGCTGTCGCGGCGGCTGCCGAAGCGCGGGTTCACCAATCCGTTCCGGGTGGCCAACCAGGTCGTGCGACTGGATCAGCTGCAGCGCGTGCCAGAGGGGACGGAGATCACGCCGGAGTCACTCGCCGCGGCGGGACTCATCGATGCCGGCAAGGGACCGGCCAAGCTGCTTTCGACCGGCGAGCTGTCGCAGGCGGTCACGGTGCGCGGCGTGAAGGTGAGCGCCGGCGCACGCGACAAGATTGTCGCGGCCGGAGGCCGCGTCGAGGAGTAACATGGCCCAGGCAAACCCGGCGGCGGCCGTCCAGAACATCTTCAACACGCCCGAGCTCAAGGCGAGGATCGGCTTCACGCTCCTCGTCCTGCTGGTCTACCGAATCGGCTCGCACGTCACGGCGCCAGGCGTGGATGTCACGGCGATCACGGACTTCTTCGCCAATCAGGGCGGGCTGCTCAACATCTACAACACGTTCGTGGGCGGCGCGCTCTCCCGGGCGGCGATCTTCTCGCTCGGGATCATGCCGTACATCTCGGCCAGCATCTTCATGCAGATCGCGGGCGCGGTCGTCCCGCAGATCGAGAAGATGAACAAGGACGAGGAAGGGCGGAAAACGGTGACGCAGTGGACGCGCTACCTGACCGTCGGCCTCGCGA
>CAYLPM010000555.1:0-5612 GCA_964385525.1 uncultured Gemmatimonadaceae bacterium | reverse complement strand
GTGCGACGACGTCCACTCCCAGCGGGGCTGCTGCATGTTCTGACCGACGTAGTCCCAGAACCAGTCGATCTGCGCGCGCAGTGAATCGCGCGAGCTGGTCACGCGGCCGGCGGCGGCTGAAACAACCGGTCCGCTCTCCGGGTACAGACTCATGAGGCGCTCGACCACGCCGGGACGGGAGAAGTCGTAGGCCCGCTCGATGAGCGCGCGCAGGGAGTCGGCTATCGCCGAGGTATCGAAGTCGGTTGCAAAGCCGCCTTCAGGCGAGTCGGCGATCACCGAAGTGCCGGAGTCCGTCTCGATGTCGTCGCCGGGCGGCTGCGATCCCGGGTTGCACGCGATCAGCAAGCTCGAAGCGACAGCCAGCAGGAACGCGATCCTGCTTCGCGACGCAGCGGCCGGCAGGGGTGTGGCGGAGAGTCGCGCGTAACGAACGCCGAGCGACGGCCTTTCGGGATTCCGAGGCATGGTTGGCGGATGGCGGGGGAAGTCGAAGGTACGCAAGCCGGCGACCACGCGCACGCCTCGCGAGGGCCACCGGAATGCGAGTCCAGGCCGCGACCGGGGAGGTGACGCTGTCCTCGGGTCGTGACACTCGCCGTCCTGCTGAGAGGACGCCATTGATGCCACGCGCAGGTTGAACCCCCGTACAGGGTGACAACGTTTGGCGCACGCGGTGCAGTCGACGGACACACGCGCTGGAGATCGATCATCGAGGGACGCCGATCGAGCGGAGACCCGCTCCGGCAAGGAGGAAGGGTGAGGAACATCGCCAGGTTCGGGCTGGTACCCGTGGCGCTTTTCGCGCTGGCATGTGCGGACGCGCCCGCGTCCGAGGAGCTCAGCGCCGAGCTGAAGCGCGACCTGGAGCTGGCCTCCGGTGTCGGGCTGGAGCTCGCGTCGGCGCAGGGCCAGGGTCAGGTGGTCGTCTCGGCGATCGAGTCAGCGCCGAGTCCCACCGTCCGGCGCGTTCCGGGGCCGAAGCCGACGCCCAAGGCGCCGCCTCAGTCCGTCGTGGCTCCCTCGGTCGGCAACGACGTGACCGAGAATCCGACGATGGTCCTCGACGAGGTGCTCGCGAGCGCCACGGACTCCTCGCCGGCGCCGATTCCCGCGCCAGTGATCGCGGCGCGTCCGACACCGGTCCAGGTGAGCTTCCCCGCGGAGACCGAGCGGGGCGGCGGCGGCTTCGGCGATGGCATGGGCGGCATCGGCGTCGTGATCCGGGGCGGCGGCACCGGGGTGGATCACTGCGAGCGTCACCCGCGGGGCGGCCGCAATCGCCCTCCGGTGCTGATCAACACTCGCTTCCCGAACCCGGGCGTGCCCGGCGTGCCGCGGTCGCCGTTCCCGCGCACGGGATCGACGTTCCCGAGGTAGCGCACGGCGCGTCGGGGGGCGCGTCAAAGTCGGCGACGGGTTGGATGGAGACACCTCGACGATGGACCGTACCGAGATCCTTCGCTGACGCTCGGGATGACCAGGGGAGCACGCATTCTGTGCTCCCCTTCGTCATCGCCGGAGGGCTATCGCCTGTCGAATCGCAGCGCTCGAACGCCCCCCTGCCGGATCGTCCTCGACGGAGGGCTATCGCTTGTCGAATCGCAGCGCTCGAACGCGTCCCTGCCGGATCGTCATCGCCGTCACCCGCCCCGCGGCGCGCGAGAACTCCACCGTCATTCCGCCGGCGGCAAAGCGGTCGTCGGCGACCGCACGCAACGCGCGATCGCCGAGCACGCGGTGCCGGAGCACGAGTGTGTCGCCCAGCGCCTCGACGCTCCAGACAGCCTGTACCTCGTCGCTAACGTACTCCCCGACATACACTGCGAGCTGCGGACGGCCGAGTCGAGGCACCGCCGACCGAGCGCTCGGGCGCGCGGCGGTATCGTCTCCGCCCGCACCCATCCCGCTCTCGTCCGCGACGACCGGCGCCATGCGATCGCTCAGCCAGAGCTCGGCGATGCGATCCGCGTACGACGCGGGCGAGGCCACGCTGACGTTGCACAGCGTGATCACGGAGAACCGTTCGTCCGGGAAGCGGAGGATCTCCGTCCGATACCCGGCCGTGCTGCCTCCGTGCCTCACCGTGCGCAGTCCGCGATGCTCGGCGACGTTGAGGCCGCCCGCGTAGGGAATGGTGTCGCCGTTCGAGAGCACGCCGCGGTGATGCAGTTCGTCGTGCAGAAAGTCGCCGCCGACTTCGCGCGTGTAGAAGTTGCGGTCCCACTTCGCGAGGTCCTCGATGCTGCTCATCAGGCCGCCCGAGCCGACCTTGTCGAAGTTCGCCCACATCGCGAGCCGGAACCCATCGCCGGCCGGTGCGTACGCGCTCGCCCGCTGCGGCACCACCATCAGCCGGTCGTCGTGGAAGTGCGTCTGCGTCATGCCGAGCGGGTGGAAGATCCGCTCCTCCGCGAACCGGCGCAGCGACTGGCCAGATGCGCGGCGCACGAGCTCGGAGAGCAGATAGTAGCCCGTGTTGCTGTAGAGGTACTCGCTGCCGGCGGGGAAGTTGAGCTCGCGCTGCCGGACGATGAGCTCGAGAATCTCGTCGTCCGAGTGCACGTCCTCGCCGCGCATCCCGGCGAGGGTCATCAGCGTGAGATAGTCGCGCAGCCCGCTGGTGTGATTGATCATCTGTCGCACGGTCACGCGATGCCCGAAGTCCGGCAGCTCGGGGAAGTGCGTGCGCACGTCATCGTCTAGCGAGAGCTTCCCGTCGCGGGCCAGCAGGATCACGGACGCGGCGGTGAACTGCTTCGAGACCGAGGCGAGATAGAACACCGTGCGGGGCGTCATCGGGACGCCGAACTCGAGGCTGGCCGATCCGAAGCCCTTCTGCACGACCAGCCGTCCGTCCTCGATCACCCCCAGTGCACAGCCCGGGGAATCGGGGCGATCGAAGTGGGCGAAGATCCGGTCGACCTCGGCGAGACGGGTACCGCTCTGGCCACGCGCGACCCCGGCGTCGAATGGAAGCAGAATCAGAGCGGCGAGCAGGCCTGGCGCCGAGAGGAGATTGCGGGTCGGCATGTCGAGTTTCCCCCTTTCGTGGTCCCGAAGGCGACGCGGCGACCGGTCGCCGGTCCAGGCGGTCGGCCAGTGCGTACGCCGACGGCTCGCGAGGACAGTGTGTCATCGCCGCGGCTCCGCGCGCAAGCAGCGGGGCGCCGCACCGCGCCGCATCCGGTTCGGCGCGATTAGATTCCCGACCGTCATGCGAGCGCTCACGCCTCCCGACATCCGTCCTCCGACCACGGCCGAGGACGATCTGCGCCTCGGTCACCTGCTGGCGCGGCACCTCGACCCGGACAGTCCGCCGCGGGTGGTCCTGGTGGGTTTCCCGACCGACGTCGGCGTCACGCGGAACGGCGGGCGCGCGGGCGCCGCGTCGGCGCCGCGCGCCATTCGGGAGGTCCTGTATCGCCTGACTCCGGACGGCGAGCGCCCCGAGGGTTTCACCGAGCTGCTCGCCCGGACGCACGATCTGGGCGACGTGGTGACGAGCGCGGATCTAGAGCGCGATCAGCTGGCGCTCGCCGAGATCATCGCGCCGCACCTCGAGCGCGGGACGTTCGTGATCGTGCTCGGTGGCGGACACGAGACGGCGTACGGCCACTTTCTGGGCTACGCGTCGCGGCGCCGGCGCGTGCGGATTCTGAACTGGGACGCGCACACGGATGTGCGCGCGCTCGTGGACGGTGAGGGGCACTCCGGCTCTCCCTTTCGTCAGGCCCTGGAGCACGCGAGCCGGGCGTGCGTCGACTATACCGTCGCCGGGCTGCAGCAGCACTCGGTCGCACGGTCCCACGAGGTCTACATCACCGAACGCGGCGGGCGGTGCATCTGGCGCACCGAGCTCGATGCGGCGCACATCGTCGCGATCGTCGAGGAGCCAGGCGAGCGGATGGTGAGCTTCGATCTGGATGCCGTGGATCAGTCGTGCGCGCCCGGTGTGAGTGCGCCGTCCACCGGCGGGCTGACGATCGACGAGTGGCTGACGGCGGCGAGGATGTCGGGCCGCGGGCCGAACGTGCACTCGTGCGACATCGTCGAGCTCAATCCGGCGTTCGATCGCGACGGGCAGACGGCGCGCCTTGCCGCGCTCACCGTGTGGCACATCCTGCGCGGGGTGGCCGAGCGCGAGCGCTGAAGCGCCCGGCGTCGTGAGGGCACGGGGTGAACCGGCGCTCCGGCAACACTGAGACCACGGTGGTTCGGCTTCCCTCGGCAGCAGCGCCGACGCGGCCGTCCGTCAGCTCACGACCCGGCTTCCCTCCGTGGCGACTCCGAGCCTGCCGGATCGCGCGAACAGCTCCGCCCAACGCACCCGCGCAGTCATCTGCATGATCACGAACAGCGTGATGATCGACACGATCGTGATCGCGAGCCCGGTGAAGCCGGCGATGAAGAATGCGTACGAGAAGAGTACCAGATAGACGAGCTGCGCGATCGCCGCTTCGCGGAAGGCGAACGTCGGGCCGACCACCACCCGGAGGTAGCTCACGACGAGGGACACCGAGACGACCGACGCGAGCACCATCGCGATGTGGATCGAGATGTGATCGACGAGGTATGCCAGCAGGAGGTGAAATGCGAAGAACGCCGCGGCAAGGAAGAAGTAGTTCATCGGATGCAGCTCGATGCCGCGGATCGTGGTGATCAGGAACATCAGCAGGAAGAAGAAGAAGAGCGACACTGGTGCGAACAGACTGATGCGGCCGGCGAGCGGCCCTGGCTGGAGCTTCTCCGGCATCGTCATCCCGAGCCGGAAGCCGGAGAGGAGGTTGGCGTAGCGCCACTCGAGCTCCCACCCGTCGGGCGTCGGCCGTCGGGTGGTGGGGGAGAGGGTCTCATCCGGAAAGTCGATCCGATCGAAGTTGGTGCGCATGACGAGCACGAAGTCGCGGACCTGCGCGACCTCGTCTCCGAAGTCGTAGCGCCAGCTCGTCAGGCCCTGCGAGCGGTAGCGCACGTCGAGCGTGGCGCTGTCGCCGCGGGGAATCACGGTCATGCCGCTCGCCGCGCCCTCGGCCATCGTGATGATGAGCGGTTCCCCATCGACGCTCACCAGCAGGTCGTCGTATATCGCCTGCGTGGTGGGGAAGGGGAAGGTGATCGTGACGCTGTCGTGCGGCGTGGCATTGCGGAAGCGGAAGCTCCCCTCGAAGCGGACGGCGTAGGTGGAGTACCAGAGGAGCCCCTTCTGCCGGTGGTCGAGGTCGAGATCGACGGTGATGCGGCTCTGCTCGAGCGGCAGGGGGGTGGTGATCGTCTCCTCGATGTCGCGCGTGACGACCTGGTCGTTCTCCGTCGTGCGCACGGTCCGCGTGACGGTGGCCTCGGCGGCGGCGGAGGGCGCGCGCTGGTGGTGCGGTGCACCCCAGGTGGACGCGACGCGGCCGGAGAGGTTGGCGCGGGAGTCGTAGGTTCGGGCGAAGATGGTACCGCCAAGGGCCATCCAGGCGGCGGAGGCGCCGCCGAAGATGATGGCGAGGGCGAGGATGCGTTTGATCACGGGACCGGGCCGGTTAGGACTGTCAAGTACTTTATAGCACAAAGTCCGACCGCGCAAGTCCGGCCCGGCTGGGGTCCCCGGGAGCGGCCTCGAG
>CAYLPM010000554.1:0-2012 GCA_964385525.1 uncultured Gemmatimonadaceae bacterium | reverse complement strand
CGATCACTTCCTCGCCGCGCGCGAGTACCGGGCGAAGTGGAACGCATGGGAGGCGTCGAACAAGCAGGGCATTCCGCCGCGTGTCGACCTCCGCATGCAGGCGCTGGTGGACATCATGAACGGCGACATTCTCGTCATGTCTCACGCCTATCGGCAGGATGAGATGCTGATGCTGATGCGGATCGCGGAGGATTTCGACTTCCGGATCAAGGCGTTCCATCACGGCGTCGAGGCCTACAAGCTTGGCCCCGAGCTGGCCGCGCACGGCGCCGCCGCCGTGGTCTGGAGCGACTGGGGGGCGTTCAAGATCGAGGCGTACGACAACACCACCTACAACGCACGCGTGTTGACCGACGCGGGCGTGCTGGTATCGCTCCACTCCGACAACGAGCAGATCGCATCCCGCATGAACTGGGAGGCGGCCAAGATGCTCCGCACGGGCCTGACCAAGGAGCAGGCGCTCGCGCTGGTCACGTTCAACACGGCGCGCGTGTTCGGCATCGAGGACCGGATCGGGTCGCTCGAGCCCGGGAAGGATGCGGACTTCGTGATCTGGAACGCCGAGCCGCTCTCGACCACGACGCACGCCGAGCAGACCTGGATCGATGGCCGGAAGTTCTTCGACATCGAGGAAGACAAGCAGCTTCGGGAGCGTGCCGAGCGCGAGCGCGCCCAGATCATCCAGCTCATCCTGTCGCAGCAATAGCGAGGACACGACTCATGCGGATTTCCTGGAACCTCACGCGGACCGCCGTCCGGTTCGGCCTCGCGGCCGCAGTCGCCGGCGGCGCCGCACCGGCGCTGGATGCGCAGATCATCCCGGCCGCGAAGCAGAGCCGGCCGATCGCGCTCACCAACGCCCGGATCAACACCGTCGCCAACGGCGTGATCGAGAACGGCACGATCGTCTTCGCCGACGGAAAGATCACGGCCATCGGCAGCGACGTCACCATTCCGTCGAACGCGCAACGGATCGATCTCGCCGGGAAGGAGATCTATCCGGGGCTCGTCGGCGCGAACAGCCAGATGGGCCTGTTCGAGATCGGCGGCTTCGATGTCACGATCGACCTGCGCGAGCTTGGCGACTTCAACCCGAACGCCCGGACGCACATCGCGTTCAATCCCGAGACGCGGCACCTCGGCCCGACGCGCTCGAACGGCGTGCTGGTGACCGTCTCGGCGCCGCAGGGTGGCACGGTGTCGGGGCTCGCGTCAGCGATGCAGCTCGACGGATGGACCTGGGAGGACATGACGCTCGCGCCCGAGGTGGGGCTGATCGTCAACTGGCCGAGCATGGGTGGCGGTGGCCGCTTCGGCGGCGGCGGATTCTTCGGCCAGCAGGGGAACAATGGTGGAACCGCGCAGTCGCGGTACGATGACGCCGTCGACCGCCTCCGCGACTACTTCGCGGAAGCGCGGGCCTACCGGAAGGCGCGCCAGGCGGCGGCCGAGCGGCACGAGACCGACTCGCGCCTCGAGGCCATGATTCCCGTGCTCGAGGGGCGTATCCCGGTGCTCGTGAACGCCAACGATCTGCGGCAGATCCAGGACGCCGTGACGTGGGCCGAACAGGAGCAGGTGAAGATGGTGCTGTTCGGCGGCCGCGATGCGGGGTACGTCGCCGACCTTCTCGCCCGGCGCCAGATCCCGGTGGTGATAAGCACGGTGCTCGATGCCCCGGGCCGCGACTGGGAGGGCTACGATCATGTGTACTCGCTGCCGGCGAGGCTGCATCGCGCCGGCGTGAAGTTCGCCATTGCCGGCGGCGCGAGCGCGGCGTACGCGTACCGCCTGCCGTACGAGGCCGGCGCCGCGATCTCCTTCGGTCTCCCCGAAGACGAGGCGCTCAAGGCCGTCACGCTCTACCCGGCGCAGTTTCTCGGCTTCGCGGATCGCGTCGGCTCGCTGGAGGTCGGAAAGGATGCGACGCTCCTGATCACGACCGGCAATCCGCTCGAGTACGCCACGATCATCGAGCAGGCGTACGTGCAGGGCCGCATGATCGACATGGA
>CAYLPM010000553.1:0-16655 GCA_964385525.1 uncultured Gemmatimonadaceae bacterium | reverse complement strand
GAGGGGGACGCCGAGACGGGGATTGGCGCCGAAGCGGCGGAGGGGATGCACGCCAGCCGCGAGCGCGGCCCGCGCCACGAAAAGGCCGCCGGGGACGTGGATACGGGCCGCTCGCGTCACGACGAGGCAACCGTGGATCCCGATCCCGCCGGCTCCGAGCCGCTCGGGCGCGAGCGCGAGCACAAGTCGGGATATGGCGGCGACGGAGGAACGCCGAAGACGAGCTCCGACCAGCGGGAGCCGCTCGAGCCGGAGGGAAGAGCGGACGCGTCGTGAGCGTCTGATCGGGCTTCCTCGGGCACGTCGATGACCGGCGTGCCCGTTGCGCGCGATGCCGACGTGGCTATGTTCAGCGCGTTGACCACCGCGCGTGGCGGACGAACCGCCCACGCGATGCCGCACGATCCGGCGGCGTACCCGTGGAGGAGACCTCCAATGACCCCGGCTGACGGAAACCAGCTCGAGGAAAAGATCCAGAAGCTGCAGCGTGCGGTGTACTACCTCGTCTGGAAGCGGACAGGCTTCGGCGAGCACTGCATCCACTGCAATCACATCTATCCCGGCCACGAGAACAAGTGCAAGGGGGCCGAAGTCGAGGAGCTGGTCCGCTAGTGGACCGCCGCGCGTCGTCCGATCGCTGAGGCGCATGCCCGGCCGACACTTCCTGTTCGTTCCCGGTCCCACGCACGTCCCCGACCGGATCCAGGGCGCGATGCACCGAGCGATGGTCGATCATCGCTCGTCCGCGTTCCCGGAGCTTCCGCTCTCGATCTTCCGCGACCTGGCCACGCTCTTCGACACGGCGAGCGGCCGGCCGTTCGTGTTCGCGGCCACCGGCACCGGCATGTGGGAGGCCGCGCTGAGCAACACGCTCTCGCCGGGCGATCGGGTGCTCGCACTGCGCTACGGCCAGTTCAGCCACAACTTCGCCGACGCCGCGCGCCGGCTCGGCTACCGCGTCGACCAGATCGAGATCCCGTGGGGCGAGGGCGCGGATCCGGACCGCATCGAGCAGGCCCTCAGCGCAGATCGCGCGCACGAAATCCAGGGCGTGCTCATCGTGCACAACGAGACCTCGACCGGCGTCTGCAGCGACATCGCCGCCGTCCGTCGCGCGATCGATGCCGCGTCGCATCCGGCCCTGCTCTTCGTCGATGGCGTGAGCTCGATCGGGAGTCTCGAGTTCCACATGGATGCCTGGGGCGTGGACCTCGCCATCACCGGCTCGCAGAAGGGGCTGATGCTGCCGCCGGGACTCGGCATCCTCTGCACGAGCGCCCGGGCGCTCGAGCGGGTCGAGACGGCGCGGTCGCCGCGCGCATACTTCGATCTGCGCGACCAGATCAGGCAGAACGCGACCGGCTACTTCCCGTACACGCCGCCACTGTCACTCCTGTTCGGTCTGCGCGAAGCGCTCGACATGCTCCTCGAGGAGGGCCTCGAGCGCGTCGCCGAGCGGCACCACCGCCTCGCCGAGGGGGTGCGTCGCGCGGTGGGTGCCTGGGGACTCGAGCTGTGCGCGCGCCAGTCGCGCTGGCACTCCGACACGGTGTCCGCCGTCGTGACACCGCCGGCCGTCGGAGGTGCCGCGGTGATCGACATCGCATTCCGCCGCTATGATCTCTCGCTCGGCGGCGGGCTCGGCGACGTGGCGGGCAAGCTGTTCCGCATCGGCCACCTCGGCGACGTCAACGAGCTGATGCTGCTTGGCGCCCTCGCCGGCGCCGAGATGGCGATGCGCGACGCGGGGATCGACGTCGCGCTCGGCAGCGGCGTGGCCGCGGCCGCGGCGTGGTATCGCGAGCACGCGACGCCGCTCGAGGCCTGACGCGGGCGCGTGCCGGTCATGCGACCCGCCGTCGTCGTCACGCGCCGTCTTCCATCGGTGGTGGAGGAGCGCCTCGCGAGCCTGTTCGAGGCGCGTTTCAACGAGACGGACGCACCTCTCGCGGAGTCGGAGCTCGTGACCGCGCTGCGCGACGCGGACGCGGTGCTCTGCACCGTGAGTGACCGCCTTCCCGAGCGCGCGCTCGCAACCTCGCCTCGGCGCGCGAGGATCCTCGCGAACTACGGCGTCGGGTACGACCACATCGACATCGACGCGGCCCGTCGTCACGGCATCGTCGTCACCAACACGCCGGGCGTCCTCACTGACGACACGGCCGACCTCGCGATGGCCCTGGTGCTGATGGTCGCGCGCCGCCTTGGCGCGGGCGAGCGGCATCTTCGCGCGGGCGAGTGGACGGGGTGGCGGCCGACGCACATGGTCGGTGCGCGCGTGAGCGGCAAGACGCTCGGCGTCGTTGGGATGGGACGGATCGGTCGGGCGGTCGCGCGGCGCGCCGTGGCCGGGTTCGGCATGCGCGTGTCCTACCACAATCGCTCGCCCGTCCCGCCGGGCGAGCTCGAGGGAGCCGAGCCGGCGGGCTCACTCGACGAGCTCCTCGCGACGTCCGATTTCGTCTCGCTCCACGTCCCGGCCACGCCCGCTACCAGACATCTGATCGATGCCGGCACGCTGCGCCGCATGCAGCCGAGCGCGTTCCTGATCAACACCGCTCGCGGGGACATCGTCCACGAACCCGCATTGATCGAGGCGCTGCGGGCAGGCACGATCGCCGGTGCCGGTCTCGACGTCTACGAGCGCGAGCCCGCCGTCCCCGACGCACTCCTGACGATGGAGAATGTCGTGCTCCTACCTCACCTCGGCAGCGCGACCCTGGAAGCCCGACTCGCGATGGGACACCTCGCCGTCGAGAATCTCCGCGCCTTCTTCGCCGGCGAGGCCCCCCCGAATCGTGTGGTCTGAGGCCGCATCGCGCGCTTCCTGCAGCGTCGCACCGGAGGAAATAGATTCCGTTTCTCCGAGCCGTCCGTCGCCGGCCGCTGACCGCCCGGCTCGCGGGAGCGGTCGACACGACCACTAACGGCTGACCACCGACCACTTCGCTTTTCTGGACGTCGCCCTTTCCCCGGAGCCAGCTCGATGCCGCAGGTGTCCGTCTCGATCGAAGAGCTCAGCATCAACACGGTCCGCACGCTCGCCATGGATGCGGTGCAGCGCGCCGAGTCCGGTCATCCGGGGACGCCGATGGCCCTTGCGCCGCTCGGCTACGTGCTCTTCATGCGACACCTCCGGCACAATCCGGCGGATCCCGGCTGGATCGACCGCGACCGCTTCGTCCTGTCCTGCGGCCATGCGTCGATGTTGCTGTACAGTCTCCTCCACCTCACCGGCTACGACCTCACGCTCGAGGACCTGAAGGCGTTCCGGCAGTGGGGCAGCCGAACCCCCGGCCATCCCGAGTACGGCTTCACACCCGGTGTCGAGACGACGACGGGTCCGCTCGGACAAGGATTCGGAAACGCGGTCGGCATGGCCGTGGCGGAGGCGCACCTCGCGGCGGTGTTCAGCCGGAATGGTCACCGGCCGATCGATCATCACACGTACTTCATCGCGAGCGACGGCGACATCATGGAGGGATTGTCGCACGAGGCTGCCTCGTTTGCCGGCCACATGAAGCTGCACAAGCTGATCGGCTTCTACGATGACAATCACATCACGATCGACGGCCGCACCGAGCTCACGTTCAGTGACGATGCCGCGATGCGATTCGAGGGGTACGGCTGGCACGTGCAACGCGTCCTCGATGCCAACGACCTCGAGGCGCTTGACCGCGCGATCGACGCGGCGAAGGCGGAGACGGAGCGTCCGTCGCTGATCATCGTGCGCACGATCATCGGCTACGGCAGTCCGAACCGCGCCGATTCCGCCAAGGCGCACGGCGAGCCGCTCGGCGAGGAGGAGATCCGCCTCACCAAGGAGAACCTCGGGTGGCCGTCGACCGAGGCGTTCTTCGTGCCCGAGGAGGCCCTCGCGCACTGGCGCACGGCACGCGACCGCGGAGCCCGGCTGCAGGCCGAGTGGGAGCGCCGCCGGGCGGCCTACGCATCGGCGCACCCGGAACGCTGGCGCGAGCTCGATCGCCGGCTGTCGGGCAGGCTCCCCGAGGGATGGGATGCGGAGCTCCCGGAATTCACGCGCGAGAACGGCAACATCGCGTCGCGTGCGGCGTCGGGCAAAGTGCTCGCGGCGATCGCGAAGAACGTCCCCGAGCTCATCGGCGGATCCGCCGACCTGACCGGATCGAACAACACCCTGCTCCCCGGCGAGGGGACGTTCGGCGCCGGCGCCTACGACGCGCGCAACATGCACTTCGGCATCCGCGAGCACGGCATGGGCTCGATGATGAACGGGATGGTGTTGCACGGCGGCGTGATCCCGTACGGCGGGACGTTCCTCGTGTTCTCCGACTACATGCGGCCGCCGATCCGGCTCGCGGCGCTCATGCATCAACGCGTGATCCACATCTTCACGCACGATTCGATCGGCCTCGGTGAGGACGGCCCGACCCATCAACCGATCGAGCAGCTCACCGCGCTGCGCTGCATCCCGAACATCGTGGTGCTGCGTCCCGCCGACGCGTGCGAGACGGTCGAGGCCTGGCGCGTCGCGCTGGAGCACCAGGGCGGACCGGTGTCGCTCGTGCTCACCCGACAGAAGCTCGGCTTCATCGACCGGACGAAGCACGCCTCCGCGAAGGGTGTCGCCCGCGGGGGCTACGTGCTCGCGGACGCCGGCGTGAGCGCGGCGGAACCGCCGAGCGGGGACCCCGACCCCGACCTCGACCCCGGGCCGGCGCCGGCGATCGTGCTGATGTCGAGTGGGTCCGAGGTGAACCTGATCCTCGGCGCGCGCGAGCGCCTCGAGGAAGCGGGGATACCGACGCGCGTCGTGAGCATGGCGAGCCTGGAGCTGTTCGCGCGTCAGGCCGCGGACTATCGCGCGCACGTGCTCCCGGCCGACGTACCGAGGCTGGCCGTTGAGGCGGCGCACCCGATGTCGTGGTATCGCTGGGTGGGACCGCATGGTCGCGTAATGGGGCTCGAGCGGTTCGGCGCCTCCGCGCCTTACCAGCGGATCTACGAGGAGCTCGGGCTCACCGTGGAGCGCATCGTCGCGACGGCGCGGGAGATCGTCGGGCGCTGACGCGGGAGTCCTCCAAACTGGCGCGGCGGAATCGGTTACGCGGTTTCGGCGCGCTTCGTCTGTCAGGTATGCGGCACGACCACGCGCTCGCGCTCGCCCGCATGCCGCACCGCGCCGGTCGCGCGCCCGCCCGGGGACCATGGAATCCAGCCACACAGTTCTGCTGACCACGCACGTCGTGCAGGGCGCCGGCGCGCTGCTCACCGCCATCGTCCTGCGGATGTTTCATCGCTACTACGGACGTGACTACCTCCGCCACTGGGCGCGAAGCTGGTTCGCGCTCTCGGCGATGCTCGGCGCTGCGCTGCTCGCGCTGATGCTGGCCGGACGGGGGATCGAGGCGCGCGCGTTCGTGATCCCGATCTCGACGCTCGCCACCGTCGCGGGTTATCTCCAGGTTGCCTGGCTGCTGCTCGGCATGCACGAGCTTGCGCTCGGCAAGACGGTCCAGCGCGTGGTCGCGCACCTGACGGTGCTGGGACTCGCGCTGTTCGGCCTCGTGATGTCGCTCCTCTTCACGGGCGTGCAGGGTGCGGAGATGCTCACGTTCTTCCTGCGCGAGGGACTCCGGTGCTTCATCGCCGGCGGAGTCTTTCTGGTGGCCGGAGTCGGCCTGTGGCGATCCGAGCGAATCCGCCGCGGCCTCGGGTTCCGGCTGCTCGCGGCCGCCTTCTTCGGCTACGCGATCGCCCAGTTCCACTATTTCGGCCTGAGCGTCGCGGCGCTCTCCTCCGGGGTGCTCGCGGCATCGGCGGCGTACGCCGGCTTCTACCACTTCGGGCTGCTGTTCGTGATGGCGCTCGGGATGGTGATCGCGCTGCTCGAGGAAGAGCGGCGCGCCACCGTCGACGCGGCCGAACAGATCTCGCATCTCGCGTATCACGATGCGCTGACGGGGCTCCCCAACCGCCAGCTCTTCCTCGACCGCCTCGATCTCGCGGTGCACACGGCGCATCGCGGCGGGCACCGGCTCGCGGTGTTCTTTCTCGACCTCGACCGGTTCAAGGTCATCAACGACTCGCTCGGCCACGGCGTCGGCGACCGGCTGCTGCAGATGGTCGCCCGGCGCGTGCGCGGGTTGCTGCGCGAGGACGACACGGTGACGCGGCTGGGTGGCGATGAGTTCACCGTTCTGGCGCCGCAGATTCGCAACGAGACCGACGCGATCACCGTCGCCCGCAAGGTGCGCGAGGTACTCAAGCAGCCGTTCGTGATCGATGGGCGCGAGCTGTTCATCACCACGAGCACCGGGATCAGCCTGTACCCCAACGACGGGGAGAACGCGGAGACGCTGCTCCGCAACGCGGACACGGCGATGTATCGCGCCAAGGCCCAGGGGCGCGACATCTACCAGCTCTATACCGCGTCGATGAACGCCCGCGCGCTCGAGCAGCTCACGCTGGAGAACGCGTTGCGGGGCGCGATGGGACGCGGCGAGTTCGAGCTGCACTATCAGCCGATCGTCCACATGATGTCGGGGCGCATCGAGGCGATGGAGACGGTGCTCCGGTGGCGCCACCCCGAGCTCGGCATGCTGCTCCCGAACAATTTCATCGTGCTCGCGGAGACGACGGGACTGATCGTCCCGATCGGCGAGTGGGTCCTTCGCAACGCCTGCCTGCAGGTCCGGGACTGGCAGGCGCGCGGGCACGGCGGGCTGCGGGCAGCAGTGAACCTCTCCGTGCGACAACTCCAGCACCCCGATCTCGTGACGACCGTGTCCCGGATCCTCGAAGAGACCGAGCTGCAGCCGTCGGCGCTCGAGCTGGAGATCACCGAGAGCATCGCGACCCAGAGTGATGGCGGCGCCATCGAGAAGCTTCGAGAGCTGAAGCGCCTGGGCGTGCGCATCTCGATCGACGACTTCGGAACCGGGTACTCCTCGCTCAGCGCGCTGCGGCTGTTCCCGGTGGACGCGCTCAAGATCGATCAGTCGTTCGTGCGGGACATCACCGTGGATCCCAACGATGCCGCGATCGCCAGCGCGGTGATCGCGCTCGGCCGGAGCCTCAAGCTGACGGTGATCGCCGAAGGCGTGGAGACCGAGCAGCAGCTCGCGTTCCTGCGCCGGCAGCGCTGCGATGCGTGGCAGGGCTATCTCTTCGCGCAGCCGGCGTCGGCGGACGACTGCCAGCTGGTGCTGGAGCAGGGGAGAATCGAGGCCCCGAAGGCGGCAGGCTAGCGCCGAAGTGATCCGACCCGGCGGTGCCGGACGCTTCCCGCTCGAGATCGAGATCCGGACGAGCGCTATGTTTCGTCGTGCGCCCGATCCTCGTTCTGATCCTCGCTCTAGTCGTCGTACTGTTCGGCGTTCTCATCGCCGCCTGCCCGCGGCCACTCGCAACCGATGCCCGGTCCACCGCCGGCGGGCACGACGTCGCGAGGCCGACTGTAACGGTCGCGACCGACGACTCCGCCCTCACCGTGCGTGTGCTCGACGTCGGGCAGGGAGATGCCACGCTCGTCACGAACGGCGGAAGCACCGTGCTCATCGACGGCGGGCCGAGTCCGGCCCGGCTCGGCGAGTTGCTGGACTCCCTCGGCCACGGTGCCGGGACGATCGACGTCGTCATCATCTCCCATGTGCATCAGGATCATCACGGCGGCCTGCGGGAGCTGTTCCGATCGAGCCGCGGGCTGACCGTTCGCTTCATCTTCGAGAACGGCGACGTGCATCCGACCGTCTCCCTGCGCGCACTGCGGGACTCCATCGATGCCCGGGTGCGGCGAGGCGCAACGATCGCCCGCGACGCCGACGATCCGTGCGGCGATGGCCGTCCGCTGTGTACGATCACGCTGCGCGGCGGAGCGCGGATCCAGATCATGCGCCCGCGGCCGCTCGCCGGCGACGCCAACGGTCGCTCGGTGCCGATCCGCCTGCTCGCGCACGATTCCACGGCGTTCTCCATGTGGCTCGCGGGCGACGCCGAGCACGGGGCGCTCGCCTGGTTCGACAGCGTCGAGTACGACCGGCAGCCGGGCATGGACGTGCGCGTGCTCAAGGGGAACCATCACGGAAGCTGCGACGCCATCGATGCGCGTCATCTCGAGCTCACGACGCCCGACGCCGTGGTGTTCTCGCTCGCGTCGCAAAACGCGTTCGGTCACGTGCACCGGCAGACCACCCGGCTCCTCACCCGGCTGCACATTCCGTGGTATCGCACCGATCAGAATGGGACGATCACCATCCGCGCGCCGGCGCGGGATGGCCGGCCGTACTCGATCATCCCATCCCGCGGTGGCGCCGGACTGTTCGGCGCGTCGGACCGCGAGTCGTCGCAGCCGGAGTGTCGAGGCGTGGGGTGAGTCAGAGCACGATGTCTCCGCCCGGATCGGCGGGATCGAGCGGCCGATCCTTCCGCGATGCTCCGGACCGCTGGCGAGCCATGGCGGCCTGATCGATGGTGACCGTGAGATGCACGCTGCCGTCTCGCGACAGCGACCGCACGACGGCGAGCACCGCTCCTTCGCGCACGCCGGGAGGGAGCAGCCAGAGAGGGACGTGACGCATCGACTCGCCATCCTCCTCGACCGATGCGACGTCCTCCTCGATCGCGTCGATGATCCAGGTGTGGGGCTCCTCGGACATTTGCACTCGCGGCGATGGTGCGGGGTGGGCGAAACTCGGCGAAACGCACGGCCATCGGGAGACGCGGGGAGGGGGAGGGGGAGGTGCGGATCACCGGCACGTGTTCGGCCAAGCTCGCCGCGGGGTCGCGGTGGCGGAAGGGCATCGTGGATCCATGAAGTGCCCGCATGATTCGCATGCGATCATTTCGTTGGACGCATATATTGCCGGTCCATACCATGGAGGCGCCGATCCACACCACTCATTTCGGAGCCCCCATGTCGCGCCACCCGAGCCGTGTCTACCCGTCCGCATCCCCCGGATGCCTCCTCACGTCCAGCGTCGCGATCGCGCTCGTCCTGTCCCCGCTCGCGGCGGGCGCGCAGTCGAGAGTCCCGGCGCCCCCGCCGACGCCGGCGGGCGCGCGCGCGCTGCCCATGCCGTCGACCAGTCGTCACCTCTCCGGTTTCCAGCGGCGACGTGCACAGGGGCGCGGGGCGTTCGTCGACCACACCGTGCTCGCCCGGTCGCGCGGTCAGCGTCTGAGCGACCTCCTGCGCCGTCTGCCCGGGGTATCGCTCGTCCCTCTGCCGGGGACGGGGTACGCTGTCGCCACCGCGGTCGCCGGATTTCAGCCCGGTCCCGGAGGCGCCGGGATGAGATCCCGGGTCTGCTTCGTGGATGTGCTGCTCGATGGTGTGCGACTGACGCCGGGCTCCTCGGCGCCGCTGCCGCTCAACATCGACGAGTTCGCGCCCTCGGCCCTCGCCGGGCTCGAGTTCCACCGTGCGCCGGGCATTCCGTTGGACTTTCCGGTCGGCTCCACGAGTTGCGGCGTTCTCGCGCTGTGGTCCGAACGGTGACGACATCCGCCGAATCCTCCCCGCCGCCCGTCCACCTTCCTCGAGCCGCCCATGTCTCTCGAGATTCGTGATCTTCGCCTCGTCGTCGCGATCGATGCCGAAGGCGGAATGACCCGTGCAGGCGGGGTCCTGAACCTCACGCAGTCGGCGCTCAGCCACCAGCTCGCGGACCTCGAACGCCGCGTCGGCACTCCCCTCTTTCTGCGCCAGGGTCGCCGCCTCGTCCTCACGCCGGCCGGCGAACGCCTGCGCGACGCGGCACGACCCCTCCTCGCGTCGCTCGCGCGTCTCGAGACGGAGTTGCGCGACATCGCGGAGGTGCGGCACGGGATCCTGCGATTCAGCACCGAGTGCTACACCTGCTACAACTGGCTGCCCGCCGTACTCCGCGAGTATCAGAAGCAGTTCCCACGAGTCGAGGCGCGGCTCGTCGCGGAGAGCACCAGGCGCCCGATCCCGGCGCTGCTTCGCGGTGAGCTCGACCTCGCCATCATCAGCTCGGACGTACGCGACCGGCGGCTGAGGGTCCAGCCCCTGTTCCAGGACGAGCTGGTGGCGGTCGTGGCACCCGGACATCCATGGACCGCGCGCCGGGTCGTCGACGCCCGCGACTTCGCCGATCAGCACCTGATCATGTACTCGCTCAAGAAGAGCGAGAGTACCCTGTTCACCGACGTGCTCATGCCCGCCGGCGTGACCCCCAGGCAGGTGTCGCACGTGGAGCTGACCGAGGCGATCATCGAGCTGGTGCGTGCTGGCCTCGGGGTCGCCGTGCTGGCGCGATGGTCGGTGGCCAGAGAAGTGCACGCCGGTGTCCTGCACGCGATCCGCATCACTCGCGGCGGCATCCAGCGTCAATGGAGCGCGGCCACACTGCACCATCGCGTCGTGCCGCCGCACCTTGGCGCGTTCGTGGAACTCATGGCCCGCTCACTCCACCCGCAGCCGATTCCGGAGTTGAAGCTGCTGCACGGCTGACGTCGCGCGAGCTTCCCTCATCGGGGTGACATGTCCGCGAAGCGCGAGGTCACCGAGATTGAACCGCAGTTCCACCCGCCAGCACCAACCCGGAATCAGTCCACTAGTCGATGTGCGCCACGACCCCAACGCGAAGCGGATCGTACGACTCCTTGATCCGGTGCTGAAAGTACTTCGCGATCGAGGGCGCACTGAGCAGCTCGTCGTACACGGCCTGCGATACGCCGTGGAACTGGTACACTCCGCCCGTGCGGAATTCGATCTCGAGCACGCTCTCCCCCGAGTCGAATCCGACTGAACGAATACTGCTGGAGACGACATACTGTCGAACCATAGGCGACACTCCGCGTCCTGATTGTCCCGGGTCCGGGAGGACCCGACCCCCGAATAGCACGATGCGTGCTCGTCCGAGGGGTCTGGCATGCGGTCTGCCCGTCGGTCCGCTGCGCCCGGCTGCGCTCAACGGGTGATTCTCTCTCAGACGAGACCGAGATGCGGGGCGAATCCGGCCAGACCACCTCACTCTGGATGGAATCGGCGGAGGTGCCGAGCCATCCGCCCCTGACCGCCGATGCCGACGCCGATGTGTGCGTCGTCGGCGCCGGGATCGCGGGACTCTCGACCGCGTATCTGCTCGCGCGCGAGGGACGGCGCGTGCTCGTTCTCGACGACGGTCCGATCGGCGGCGGCGAGACATCGCGGACGACCGCGCACCTTTCGTTCGCCCTCGACGAAGGCTACCACCACCTCGCGCGCGTGCACGGGCCCGACGGCGCGCGTCTCGCCGCCGAAAGCCACATGGCGGCGGTCGACCGGATCGAGCGGATCGTCGCCGAGCACTCGATCGAATGCGAATTCGAGCGCGTCGATGGCTACCTCGTTCTCGCCGAAGGCGACGAGCGGGAGCTGCTCCAGCGTGAGCTCGAGGCGGCCCGCCACGCCGGCGTCCCGGAAGTCGCGCTCGTCGCGCGCGCCCCGCTCTCGTCGTTCGACACCGGCCCGGCGCTGCTGTTCCCTCGTCAGGGACAATTCCATCCGATGCGCTATCTCGACGGACTTGCCCGCGCGATCGGCATTCATGACGGACGCATCCATTCCGGGACGCACGTCGACGAGATTCACGGCGGCGAACGCTGCACCGTGCGCACATCGAGCGGACGCACCGTGATCGCGCGCGCCGTCGTCGTCGCCACGAATTCGCCGATCAGCGACTACGTCGTCACGCACGTCAAGCAGGCCCCATACCGGACGTTCGTCATCGCCGGACGGGTGCCGAATGGGTCGGTGCCCCTCGCGCTCTACTGGGATACCGGCGACCCGTACCATTACGTGCGTCTGCAGCACGTTCGCGGCGAGCATGGGACCGCCGGCCACGACGTACTGATCGTCGGCGGCGAGGACCACAAGACCGGTCAGAAGGACGATGCGACCGAGCGCTTCCGCCGGCTCGAGTCGTGGGCACGCGAGCGGTTCCCGATGCTCGGCGCGATCGACCATCGGTGGTCGGGCCAGGTCATGGAGCCGGCGGACTCGCTCGCCTTCATCGGGCCGCAACCGGGCGATCAGGAGAACGTGTATCTCGTCACCGGCGACTCGGGGCACGGGATGACGCACGGCACGATCGCGGGGATGCTGCTGACGGAGCTGATCGCCGGGCGCGAGCACCGGTGGGCCAGCCTGTACGCGCCGTCGCGACTCGAGCTGAACACCAGCACGGCGAAGGAGCTCGCGAAAGAGAACCTGAACGTCGCCGTCCAGTATGCGGACTGGCTGACACGTGGCGAGGTGAAGTCGGTCGACGAGATCGCGCGGGGCACCGGCGCCATTCTCCGACGTGGCAGAAGCAAGGTCGCCGCGTATCGCGACGACCAGGGCGTGGTTCACGAGCGCAGCGCCGTCTGCACGCACCTCGGATGCATCGTCGCCTGGAACTCGGCGGAACGCAGCTGGGACTGCCCGTGCCACGGATCCCGATTCGATCCATACGGCAAGGTCCTGAACGGGCCGGCGATCACACCGCTCGAGACCCGGGGAGACTGACGGCCGGGCTGCCGGCCGGCCGCTCGCCGTTGGAGTGCTCTCGAGGCGGGAGCGCCCGCAGGATGTCCGCGAAGTCGAACGGCTTCGCCACGTACGCCCGACCAGAGCCGGTGAGAAACGCGTGCAGATCCGAGCTCACGATGTCGCCGGTCATGAACACCACGCGGTCGGCGAGCTCCGGTCGCAGCGTGCGCAGCTCGTGGTAGACCTGCTGCCCCGACATGTCCGGCATGCGGATGTCGAGGATCATCGCATCGAACGTCTCGCGCGCGGCGTGAAACAGCGCCTCGCGGCCGCTGGCCGTAGCGACCACGCGGTGGCCCGCATCGCCGAGGAACCGCGTGAGGGCGAGACGCAGCGAGTCCTCATCATCGGCCACCAGGATGTGGAGGCCGGCAGGAAGGGTCGGGGCCGCCTCGCGGGTCGACGGCGGTGAGACCGCCACCGCTTCGATGAGCGGCAGCTCGACGCAGAAGCGGCTGCCGCCGTTCGGCACGTTCTCCGCCCACACGCGACCCCCGTGCTCGTGCACGATCCCGAGCGAGATCGACAGCCCGAGCCCCGTCCCCTTGCCCGTCGGCTTCGTCGTGTAGAAGGGGTTGAAGATCCGCTCGAGCGATTGCGCGGGGATCCCCGGGCCGGAGTCCTCGAACTCGACGCGAATCACGTTCGGCAGCGCGCGCGTCTGCACGCGAAGCTGATGCCGGCGCCGCTCGACGCTCTCCATCGCCTGCTCGGCGTTCGTCACGATGTTCAGGAACACCTGCTGGAGCTGGTGGATGTCCGCCATCGTCTCCGGCACGCGCTCGTCGTAGTCGCGCACCAGGTTGATCCCGCGCACGTTCAGCTCGTACGCGCGCAGCTCGAGCGTGTTTTCCAGCACGCCGTTGATGTCGGCGGGGACCTTCTCCGCCCGGTGCTGTCGCGCGAAAGTCAGCAGATTGTTGACGATGCGCGCCGCGCGGCGCGTCTCGCCCGAGATCACCTCGGCGGAGTGCCGGTGCTCGACCGGGAGCCGCGCGTCGGCGAGCAGGAGCTGCGCGAACGCCGAGACGCTCGCGAGGGGGTTGTTCAGCTCGTGCGCGACCCCGCTCACGAGCTGCCCGATCGCGGCCATCTTCTCGGACTGGATGAGCTGCTGCTGGAGCTGCTTCTGCTCCGTGACGTCGCGGATGATGCAGAGCACCTCTTCGCCCTGCTGCACGCCCGAGTACGTGACCGAGATGAAGCGGTGGTCGCCATCCTTGCGGATGAAGATCGTCTCGAACGTGCCCGTCACGCCGCTCAGAGCGCGACGGAACTCGGTCAGGGTGCGCTCCAGCTCGGATTCGGGGATCAGCGGCCCGAAGGACTCGCCGACGAGCTCATCGCGCTGGTACCCGGAAATCTCCTCGCCCGCGCGATTCACGGTCGTGAACGTGCCCGCGGCGTCGAACGTCATGATCGCGTCGCTCGCGCCCTCGAACAGGTGGCGGTAGCGCGCCTCGGAGCGCGCGAGCTTCGCGTGCGCGAGAAACTCGTCGGTGATGTCGCGCAGCGTCGCCGCGGTGCCGATCAGGGTGGCGCCGCGGTGCAGCGCCGCCGACGCGACGGCCACGATGCGTTCGACGCCGCGCGCGGTGATGATGCGCGTCTCGTAGCGCTGCGGAACGCCACGCAGCGCCTCGCGCTCCTGCTGCGCGACCCGCTCCCGCTCCGCGGGCACCACGCAGTCGTCGATGCATACGCCGACCAGGTCGGCACGCGTCCGATCGAACATCCGGGCCGCGGCCTCGTTCGCGTCGAGGACCGTCCGCTCGACCGACGTCACGATGATCGCGTCCGGGCAGCTCTCGACGATGCCGCGCGCCAGTCCGGTCGCGAGCGACGCGGACCGACGAGGCGTCCGCGACTGGGTCGGCTTCCTGGCGGGGCGCCGGGGAGGCATCAGGAGTGGTAGCTGGCGTCCATGGCGCGATGCATCAGCTCGAGGCTTCGCGCGGCGGCCTGCATGATCGCCTCCGGCTCGTCCTCCCCACGACCGACGCACTGCTTGATCAGCTCCAGCGCCATCACCGGATGCTCGTCGTCGTACTTCGCGTGCTCCACGAGCCACCAGCGTCCGCGCTCTCCCAGCGTCGGGTGGTGCTGCAGGCCGATCAGGGCCTTGTCGGAGATCCCCTGCGCCACGCCCTCGACCGCATAGTTGGTCGCCGCGACCGCGCTGGCGAACGTCCCCGTCGCGCCGATGTCCGTGAGGAAGCCGTGGAATTCCTGCACGGCCTCGTTCCCCTGCTCATCCTCCGCAAAGCGGCCGAGCGGCACGCCGAAGCCCTCGCCCATCGCCTGCCACATCATCGCGTGCTTCCGTTCCACGCGGAGATTCTCGCGAAAGAAAGCTTCTCCATCCTCGGGGGCGCGCGCGAGGAGCACCTCCAGCCACGCCGGGAAGTCGCGGATGATCGGGTAGAACTCGATCATGAAGTTGCGGATCCCGTCCTCGTGCAGCCGGTTCTCGGCCGAATGCACGACGACATCGAGATCCAGAATGCGCCTCCGCGAGGGTTCGAGCGCGGCGTTCAGTTGCGAAACCCATCTCGGGTGCGGTACGACCGGAATTGACATTCGTCCTCTCCGTGGGCGAATGAAGACAGAACTACTTCGAGCGACGCCGAACCGCGTGCCCTCGTCACGGCGACGCGTGCTTCCGTCGCCTTCGGCACCGACCATCGACCGAAGCGGTCAGGGGGGTGCGACAGTGCCGCCGACACGAGGAGTCCGGGCCGGTGACAGGGGATCGTTGTGACGCTCCGGGGGTATGCCGGAGTTCACGAACGGGAAAGGCGACGCGTCGTCGCGTCGCAAACGGATGGCGTCCCCAGTGTACGGCCGCGCGGTTGACTCAGCAAGGGACCCCCTCGCTACGCGATGCAACCTTTTGAGCCCTCGAGTGGTCCAAGCGTCGAGGGATGGCCGCCCGGAACTCGATCGAAGGACCCATGATCATCTCGCTCGCTCCGATGACGCTCGCGCTGTTTGCGGCAGCCTCGACAGTCGGGGCCAGCGATCTCGCCAGGGTCCGAACCGGGCCCGGCTCGCCTCCGCCGAACGTCTGCGTCGCCCCGCGCGCGCGCGACTGCCCACATCCACCGCCGGCCGCTCGGAAACAGCAGCAGCCACCCCCGCCCGCCGCGGAGAAGTCGGCGCCCGAGAATCCCGAGGCCGGGAAGAAGGTCGGCGCTGGCGAGCAGGTGAGGAAGTACGTCGACGAGCGCGCGCCGAGGATTGCCGACTGGCTCTTCGATTCGCCCACCCCCACTCCCACCCAGGGCCCCGGACTCGACGGAGAGCCGCTCCGGAATCGCGGGCTCCGCTCGCTCCCGCCTGGCAGCGGTACACCCCGGACATCCAACGATCTCACCGTCCTCGACGATCTCGGGTTCGTGATCGCCGGCGCGGAGCCCCGGATGGTCTATGTCGTCTCGATTCTAGCGGCGTCCGTAGGATCGCCGACCGACATTCGGCCGAACGACGTGATTCTCGCCCTCAACGGGCACTCCATCGATACGCCGCAGACGTTCAGAAGCCGGTACAGCCGGCTTCGCAGTGGTCAGCCGGTCGAGCTGCGGCTCCGGCGGGGAGAGCAGCGCCTGACAGTCGCGTTCTACAAGCCGGTGAGAAGTCAGCTCCCCGGCCGCGGCGCCGCAACGAACGCCGAGCCCCCGGGTCCCATCCTGCCGGACTGATCGCTCGTCTCGGCCGACACCTCGGGCCTGCTTCCGGGTATCTTGCGGAGTGCAAGGGTCGCCGCCGGCGGCCCTCCCCCTCGGCCATGGCGAATCGACGTATGCCCGCTTCTCTCGACGACCGCGCCGCGCGCGCGCGACCGCGCGCGGTGCTGACCCTGTTGCCGCTGCTCGTCCTCGCGTGCTCGTACTTTCCGAGCCACGAGGAGGTCTACATCCCGATCCCGCTCGACGTCGGCGAGCCCCTCATCGAGAACGGCGACACCAGCTACGTGCTCGCCGCGCCCGGCTTCCGGATGATCGCGCCGCGTCAACAGATCCTCGCCGACGCGAGGCATGACCTGGAGAGCGCGGTGCGGCAGTTCGAGCGCTACTTCGGGGCGATCCCCGATCCGGTGACGGTCCGCTACGTGGATTCCCTCGACGCGCGC
>CAYLPM010000552.1:0-5660 GCA_964385525.1 uncultured Gemmatimonadaceae bacterium | reverse complement strand
GAGACGAGGAGCGGATCGCGCGGGTCTCCGAAGCGCTTGCCCGTCGTTTCCTCGAGACGCCGCAGGTTCGCATCGACCTGCTCGCGCAGGCCCTCCGGCACGCGCCCCGTCCGGAGAAACTCGACGCAGCTCGACGCCGCGATCGTGAATCCCGGGGGCACGGGGATGCCCAGGTTGGTCATCTCGGCGAGATTCGCGCCCTTCCCGCCGAGGATGGCCTTCATCTCACGGGTGCCGTCGGCGTGCCCGTTACCGAAGAAGTAGACGAGTTGTGTCACGTCGCAGTATGTGCCAGGCCATCAGCACCCGCAACCGAGGCGAAGCTTCTCGGGATCGGCGGGCGGCGGCGTCGGATAGTCGCCGGAAAAGCAGGCATGGCAAAAACCGTGCGGCCCGCCCGGAACCGCGCGCAGCATCCCGTCCAGCGACAGATATCCGAGGGAATCAACGCCGAGATGGGAGGCGATCTCCTCCACCGGGAATCGCGCCGCGATCAGCTCCTCGCGCGTCGGCGTATCGATCCCGTAGTAGCACGGTCCGGTGATCGGCGGGGAGCTGATGCGCATGTGCACCTCGCGGGCGCCGGCGCCGCGGACCATCGCCACGAGCCCGCGCGTCGTCGTGCCGCGGACGATCGAGTCGTCGACCATGACGACGCTGCGTCCGTGCAACAGGTCGCGCACCGCATTGTACTTGACCTTCACCTTCGCGTCGCGCCCCGCCTGCGTCGGCTGAATGAACGTCCGGCCCACGTAGTGGTTGCGGATCAGGGCGAGCTCGAACGGCAGCCCGGACTCTTCGGCGTAGCCGAGGGCCGCGGAGTTGGACGAGTCGGGGACGGAGAAGACCAGCTCAGCCGACGGCGCCGGGTGTTCGCGGGCGAGCTGCCGGCCGAGGGCCCGCCGCGCGCGGTCCACCGAGCCGCCGAAGATCGTGCTGTCGGGGCGCGCGAAATAGACGTACTCGAACACGCAGCGCCGGGTCTCGCGCGGCGCTTGGGGCGTGATCGACCGCAGCCCATCGGCATCGAACGCCACGATCTCGCCCGGCTCGATCTCGCGCACGAGCGTGGCGTTGACGATGTCGAGCGCGCAGGTTTCGGACGCGAAGACCATCGCATCGCCGAGCCGGCCCATCACGAGCGGGCGCCAGCCGCGCGGGTCGCGCGCCGCGAGCAGCGTCTCGCCGATCGTGACGAGCAGACAGTACGCGCCTTCCACGCCGTCCAGCGCCTGCGCGAGCTTCTCCTCCGGCGCTTCGGCCGTGGCCCGGGCGAGCCGGTGGACGAGCACCTCGGAGTCCATCGTCGAGTTGAAGATCGAGCCCTGTTCCTCGAGCTCGAACCGCAGCTCGGCCGCGTTCACGAGATTGCCGTTGTGCGCGAGCGAGATGTGACCGCCGCGAAAGCGGACGAGCACGGGCTGGGCGTTCTCGATCGTCGAGGACCCCGCCGTGCTGTAGCGGGTGTGCCCGATTGCGATCGCGCCGTCGAGGGGATCCAGCGTGGATCCGCTCAAGCCCTCGGACACGGTGCCCATCGTCCGAGCCGCGCGCGCCCCGCCGCGCTCGTCGACGGCGACGATCCCAGCCGACTCCTGGCCGCGATGCTGCAACGAGTAGAGGCCGAGCTGCGTGAGATGCGCCGCCGCCTGGTGACCGTGAATACCGAATATCCCGCACATGGGTCGTATCGACTCCAGCTATGAGGTCGTCGCGGGCACGGGCTCCGGCGCCGCGACGGCGGCGCGCGCCATGCGCGACGGAATCGTGTCGTGATAGAGCTCGGCCAGTCGGGCGAGCGGCGCGCGCAGCGTCGCTCCCGTGGTCGTGATCACGAGCTCGCCGCTCGCCTCGGCCACGCGCCCAATCTCGCGCGCCGGCACGCCATGTCGCGAAGCGACGTCGAGCACTCGCGCGGCGACCGGCGTCGAGACGACCACGCGGCCCTGCGCCTCGCCGAACAGCAGCGCACGACGTGGCAGGGCCGCCCACGCGGTGAGATCGACCTGCGCACCCACGAGCCGCTCGCGATCCATGATCGCGCACTCCGCCAGCGCCACCGCCAGCCCTCCTTCGCTGCAGTCGTGCGCCGAGGCAACGTGGCCGGCTACGATCGCCTCGAGCAGCGCGTCGATCAACCGGCGTTCGGCCTCGAGATCGCAGCGCGGCGGCGCACCGGCCACCGTGTCGTGAATCCAGGCGAGGTACTCACTGGCGCCCAGCTCGTCCGTCGGTTCGCCGAGCAGGACGATCGCATCACCATCCTCGGCGAACGCCGACCGCGTCACGTGCTCCAGCGACTCGACGAGCCCCACCATCCCGACCACGGGAGTGGGATACACCGCGCCCGCCGGACTCTCGTTGTAGAGCGAGACGTTCCCGCCGGTGACCGGCGTGCCGAGCGCCTCGCAGGCCTCGCCCATGCCCGCGACCGCCTCCCGAAGCTGGTAGTACACTTCCGGCCGGCGCGGGTTGCCGAAGTTCAGGTTGTTCGTGATCGCCATCGGACGACCTCCCGCACAGGCGACGTTGCGCGCCGCCTCGGCGACGGCGATGCGCGCGCCCATGCGCGGCTCGAGGTGCACGTAGCGCCCGTTGCAGTCCGTCTTGAGCGCCAGCGCCCTCGTGGTGCCGCGCAGCCGGACGACCGCCGCGTCGCCCCCCGGGCCGATCACCGTGTTGGTGCGCACGCTCGTGTCGTACTGCCGGTAGATCCACGCCTTGCTCGCGATGTTCGGAGACGCGAGCAGGCGATCGAGGGTCCAGCGCGGGTCGGACTCCTCGGGTCGCTCGCGAATGGCGGCGACGTCCAGCTGACGCAGGCGCGCGATCTCGTCCGATTCCCGCGCCTCCGGCGTGTAGGTCGGACAGTCCGTGACCAGCCTGGTGCCGGGGAACTCGGCGACGACGCGATCACCCTCGGTCACGCGATAGACCGGCTCGGCGATGATTTCCCCGATCACCTCGGCCGAGAGATCCCACCGGCCGAGGATCGCGCGCACGGCATCCTCGTGCCCGCGCTTCGCGACGACGAGCATGCGTTCCTGCGACTCGCTGAGAAGGATCTCGTACGGCGTCATCCCCTCCTCGCGCACGGGGACCTTTGCGGCGTCGATCGTGACGCCGACGTCTCCGCGCGCCGCCATCTCAGCGGAGGAAGAGGTCAGCCCCGCGGCGCCCATGTCCTGGATCGCGACGATGTGGCCGCTGCGAATGAGCTCGAGGCTGGCTTCGAGCAGGAGCTTCTCGGTGAACGGATCGCCGACCTGCACGCGCGGCCGCTTGGCGTCTGAGGCCTCCGACAGATCCTCGGACGCGAAGGACGCGCCGTGAATGCCGTCGCGTCCCGTGCGCGCGCCCACGGCCATGATCGCGTTGCCGACGCCCTGGGCGACGGCGCGCATGAGCTCCGTCTCCTTCATCACGCCGACGCACATGGCGTTGACGATCGGGTTGCCCTCGTACGACGGGTCGAACATCACGTCGCCGGCGACGGTCGGGATCCCCACGCAGTTGCCGTAATCGCCGATGCCCCGCACGACGCCCGCGAACAGGTATCTCACGCGCGGACTGTCGAGTGATCCGAAACGCAGGGAATTCAGCATCGCGATCGGCCGCGCGCCCATCGTGAAGACGTCGCGCAGAATGCCGCCGACGCCGGTCGCCGCCCCTTGATAGGGCTCCACCGCGGACGGATGGTTGTGCGACTCGATCTTGAACGCGACGGCGAGGCCATCGCCAACGGCGATCACGCCGGCATTCTCACCGGGCCCCTGGAGGACGTACGGGGCGGTGGTGGGAAGCGTGCGCAGCAGGGGTCGCGAGTGCTTGTAGGAACAGTGCTCGCTCCACAGCGCACTGACGATGCCGAGCTCGGTGAACGTGGGCTCGCGGCCGAGCATCGCGAGCAGTCGCTCGTACTCCTCTGGCGTGATACCGTGCTCGGCGACCAGTGCGGGGGAGATCGTCGGGTCGCCGGGGCGCGGCACCGCGCTCACTTCAGCCGCACCCGGAAGATGTCGCGGACGAAGTTCGTGAGCGAGCTGTGTTGCACGTGCTTGAGCAGCTCCAGCTCTCCCGCATCGAGCCACGTCCCGCCGCACTCGAGGCAGACGTCGATCTTGATGTTCGCGTGCTCGCGCTCATCGAGATCGGCGCCGCACTTCGGGCACTTCATGTAGTGGGCGCTGCGCTCCTTCTTCGCGCGCTCCTCATCGAGCTGCAGCCGGCGCGCCCGGATCAGGTCGAGGTCCTGCTTGGTGAAGTATTCGTCCTCGTTGCGACTCGGCTTTTCGTCGATCGGCATTCAGGCCTCGTGAGATCGGTGTCGGGACGCGGAGCGTCCCGGCCGACCCCACGGACTACCTCGCGGGCGGCGGCCAGGTCGTCCAGGTCCCCGGCTTGGACTGCTCCTTCGGCTTCGTCGAATCGGGCGACGAGGGCTTCGGCGGATCGGCGGCCGGCTTGTCGCTCGGCGGCTTCGCAGCCGACGAGTCGCGCGGCGGCGGCCACGTCGGCCGTGCCGTCTGGGCGCCGCGGGCCGACCTGTCTCCCGACGAACTAATTGTATCAGGCCGGGAAGGTTCCTGCACGGGCTTGGCCTCGGTCGGCGGCGTCGTCGCCGCGGCGCCCGGATTCGCCGGCGGTCGGGCATCGGGATCGCGCAACAGCGACGTGATGTCGTCGCCAAGGATCGAAGCGGCTGGCGTGACCGTCTTCACGGCGTCCGTGGAAGGGTTCGCCGCGCCGCTGGCCGCCGCCGGATTGCCGAGCAGCGCCGAGATTTCCGGCGAGAGAACCGACGTGGCCGCCTGGCCACGCGCCGGTGTAGCGGCCGGCTCGCGCGCCGGCGTTGCCGCCCGCTGCGCCGAGACCGCGGGTTTCGCCCCCGCCGCATCGGCGGGTGGCGGCGTCGGATTCCCCAGGAGCGCGGCGATATCCGGCGAGAGAACGGATGCCGCTGCCGCAGGTACCTCGGCGGCGGCTTGCGCGGTTTGCGCGGCCGCCGGCGTCGCTGCGCGCGCGGGCGTTGCGTCCGGTTCGCCGGTGGCAGCCGGAGCCGGATTTCCCAGCAGGTCCGCAAACTCGGCCGCCATACTCGACGCCGCGGCCGGCTTCGCGTCCGTCCGGGCCGCCGGAGCCGGCGCCGAGCTCTCCGCATCCGCTGCCGGCGCCGGATTCCCCAGGAGGTCCGCGAACTCCATCGCCATGCTCGCGGAGGACTGCCGGGCCGCCCCGCGCGCCGGCACAGCGAGCGCTCCACCACCGGACAGCGAGGCCCGCGCCCCGGACGGAGTCGTCGCGACGGGTGAGCTGCTGATGCCCGCGTAGGTCCGGTGCGGCGCGCGGAAGATCGCGTCCACGACGGTGTCGCTCTCGAGCGTCACGAGATCGGTCATGCCGCACTCGCGCTCACACCCGTTCTCGTAGAACAGGTAGGTGTAGTTCCCGCGGCTTCGCTCCGCGGCGGGCGCCCCCAGCCGCTCGACCACCTGGGCCTTGGTCATCCCCGGATCCACGGTCGCAGGGGTCACCTGGGCACCCGCGGCTGGTGCCACGGCGGCAAGCAGAAGGAACGGAACGACGAGACTACGCATGGGGCCTCCGCGAAGTACAGCCGGCTGGACAGGCAACCGGACGGGCAATGGACGGGCGGGTGG
>CAYLPM010000551.1:0-9317 GCA_964385525.1 uncultured Gemmatimonadaceae bacterium | reverse complement strand
ACGTGCAGTGGAACTTCCCCGGGCGCGGTCCGGGAGGCGAGACCGTGACGGTCGCCGCGGAGCTCGGGCTTGGCGGCCTTGCGGTGTTCCAGAGAGACTTCTTCTCGGGCTTCACGTGCTCGGGGGACATCGTGCGCTGATCGCTCGGCGCTATGCCGGCTCGGCCGGTCCATGTCGATACATGCAGGTCCGGTCAGCTGCCTCTCGCCTGACCCCGGCGGGGTCGATTCACCTGGCAGCCGAGCGCCTCGATCCGGATGTCGATCCGGACCGAGGCGGCCAAGTCACCTGCAGCCGAGCGTTTCGATCTGGACGTCGATCTGGACGCGGGTAGTCGGCGTCGCACGGGCGCGCGCAGACTCGAGCACGACGCACGCTTCCGGAATCCGCTGCAGGAAGAAGTAGGCGTTGGCTCGATTGAGGTCGGCGCGCACGCTGTCGTGTGCCGTGCGCAGCGCGGGAAGCAGCGCGCCGAGCCCGGCAGCTGCGCGGCGCGCGGCCTCTTCGGTGATCACGTCGGGGTGCAGCGTGGCAATGAGGGTATCGAGCCTGGCAAGCGCCAGCCGCTCGGCCGTCCTGCCGGCGTCGACATCCTCGGTTGGCTCGGTACGAGTCGGCGGCGATTTTCCGGGCTCGGGAGCAGCGGGCGTCCGATCGACGGCGGCATCGTTGCCACCTGACCGATCCGCCGCAGCCGAGGGCGGAGCCACCGTCCCGCTGGCACTCTCCGCGAGGGGTGGCATCCCGGCTCCGTGGGTCAACGGCTCCGACGGCGACTTGGAGTCGATCGAGCCGTCGACAACGCCGGGATTCGAATCAGGCGTCGTGGGTGGTGCCGGATCGCCACTCGAGCCATTCGCGACGGCGATGATCGCGATCACCGCGACCACGGCGACGCCGCCGCCGATCCCGAACAGTCGTGTTCGACCGGCGTTCCCAGCTCCAGCTGGAAGCGGCGGTGATCCACCTGCTGTGCCCGCGCCGGAGGCCGCATCCGCGCCGCCGGTTGCGCCGACTCCGGCCCATTCCTTCGCAACGGGCGCCGCTCCCGCTCCCGCCCCGACCTGCGCCGGTCGCTGCCAGGCGTCGACCGCATCGGACAGCGCCCTGGCGAACGCGCTTGCCGTCGGAAAGCGATCCACGATGTCACGGGCGAGAGCCCTATCCATGACCTCCTGCACACCCGCGGGCCATGCCGTCTCGGCGTTCGCCTCCGCGAGCGTTTCCGGGCGCTCGGTGAGCCGTCGGATCATCGCTTCTTCCGCGGTGTCGCCGGGGAACGGCAGCTTGCCGGTCAGCATCACGAACGCGACGAGGCCGAGCGCGTAGACGTCGCTCCGCTTGTCGATGACGTGCCCGCTCACCTGCTCGGGACTCATGTAGAGCGCGGTGCCGACCACCAGACCCGCGCGCGTCACGCCCTGCGTGCGCGAGTCCATGGCCTTCGCGATGCCGAAGTCGACGACCTTCACCTGCTCCGTTCCGTCCTCGTCCCGGATGACGAGAATGTTGTCCGGCTTGAGGTCGCGGTGGACGATCCCGAGCTTGTGCGCCGCGTCGAGACCGCTGGCGATCTGTCGCAGCAGCATCGTCGCGCGCGTCGGCGGCAGCGGACCCGCCGCCTCGAGCAGCGCACTCAGCGTCTTGCCGGGCACGTATTCCATCGCGAGGTAGATGAGCCCCGCGCCACCCTCCCCGAAGTCGTAGACTCGCGCGACGTGCTGATGGTTGATCTGGCAGGCGTTGGCCGCCTCGCGATTGAACCGCGCGAGGGCATCCGTGTCGTGGGCCAGCGAGGGGTGCAGAACCTTGATCGCTGCCTGCTGTGGAAGTCGCACGTGCTGCGCGAGATACACCCGCCCCATCCCGCCCTCGCCGAGCTGCTCGGTGATCAGATAGCGGTCGGCTACGACGCTCCCGATCAGCTCTCCACTGTCGTCGATCGTGCGCAGCGAGGATCCATCCGCGGGACAGAAGACGTGCTTCTCGTCGTAGGTCGTCCCGCAGGTCGGGCAGACTCTGGGCATTGGTGCGGCGATCTCGAGATGTGACGTGATAGACGTGCGTTTGCCTTGACACGGCGTCGCAAAGCGTCCCACTATGACCCCCCGGCCGTTTACACGCAAGCTTTCAACTGGGAGAAGGACCATGTCGTCCGCCCTGCCGTCGACCGCCATGCGTTTGCTTGGCGCCCTCGCTATCGGCGCGTCCGCCGCCACGCTCGCGCCCCCGCTGGGCGCCCAGGCCGCCGCCAGCGGCGCGCCCACGGTCGCGGTGCTCTACTTCACCAACTCGGCGCTCGTCAACCACGACCAGTACGCGCCCCTCAGCAAGGGCATCGCGGACATGCTGGTCACGCAGCTCGCGCAGAATCCCGCGCTGCGCGTCGTCGAGCGCGACCGCCTCCAGAGCATCCTCGAGGAGCTCGACCTGCATCAGAGCGAGCGCGTCGACGATCAGACCGCCGTGCAAATCGGCAAGGTGCTCGGCGTCCGCCACATGCTCATGGGCGGCTTCGTGATCGACATGAGCCAGACCATGCGGCTCGACATTCGGGCGGTGAACGTAGAGACCTCGCAGGTCGAGTACGTCGAGACGGTCCAGGGCAAGTCCGAGAACGTGCTCGCGCTGATCGCCGATCTGGGGCGCAGGGTCAACAGCGGACTTCGTCTGCCGGCGATGCCAGCGAGCCGGGGGCAGGGCCAGAACCAGCAGGGACGCCAGACGTCCGACGTGTCACCGGCCGACCAGTACCGGGCGTTCTTCCTCGTCAGCAAGTCGATCGAGGAGCAGGATCGCAAGAACTTCCCGGGCGCGATCGCGCTCCTGCGCGAGGCCCTCCAGGTCTATCCGGAGTTCGAGCGCGCGAAGGTGCGTCTGGCGACGCTGGAGCGGGGAGAGTCCGAGTAGAGTCCTGCTGACGAGCTCTCCCCTAGAACCTTCTCCCGAATCCCACGCCGACGCCGAATCCGGTGAGGTCCGCCTCGGCGTCGCCGGATTCGACCTTGCCGAGCTGGCCCCGCACGAACGGCTGCAGCACGTAGCCGCCGCTGAAGCTGTGCGCGAGGCCGACGGAGACGATGCCGCTCGCCAGCGCTGCCGAGGCGAGCGTGTGATCGGAATCGAGGCCGGTGTGGTGCCGGCCGGCGACGGCGAGCAGGAGGTCGGTCCTGGTGCCGATCGGCGTCGCGCCGCGGAGTCCGATGTCGAGGTAGTTCCCCGAGCTGTTCGCGACTTCGTCACCACCCTGCTCGTACGAGGAGCGGTAGCGCTCGACCACTGAAAGCGCGAGCTCCCGGAACCGCGGCGCCGCGAAGCGCATCTCCCACTCGAGGGTGTAGATCGGACCGAGTCGCGTTGCGGGCACGCTCCCCGAGGTTCCGAGCGTCAGCTTGTCTTCGGCGAAGAGATCGGCGCTGAACCCGAGCGTCATCTCGTGCCGGCCGACCAGCCCGTTCGTTCCGAGCGACACGTGCACCACGTCGCTTGGGTTGAAGTCGGGCGCCGCGATCCCACCGACGACCGCGAGCGGGGCGTACTCGCTGCGCATTTCGTACGATGCGCCGAACGCCCACGCCCAGTCGCCCACCGGGCGCGCGAAGACGACGCCAGCCGTCCCGCCGAGCCCGGTGCCGAGCGTCGGGATCTGCGCGCCGATGGCGGGTGCGCCGACGATGCGCAGCGCGGCGATCTCATCATTGTCGAGCGACGTGCTGCCCGTCGGCGCGTTGAGCCCGAAGGTCAGCAGCACGTTGTCGTTCGCGAAGCGCCCCGTGACCCGCACTCGCGTGTCGGTGGGTCCGGCGAGCGAGAACGTCCGCTCCTCGGCGCCCTCGCCCAGCGTAACTTCACTCGAGGCATACGCCGCGGCGACGTCGACGCTCCACCGCGCGCCCATCGGAATGAACACGCTGATCGGGAGCGACCACTGGCTGGCATCGCCGATGAGCAGGGAGTCCGCCCCATCGTCGACCGGTTGCCGGAGATCACCGGAGAAGCTCCACATCTCGAACACGGGGGCGAGCATGATGGACCGCGCGCCGACGAGGCGTTCCTGAGCATCCGCAGCGCTCGCGACGGTGAGCATCAGGCCGAGCCCGAGCGCGCATGCGGCGTTGCCCGTTGCAGCGATCATTGCGGCGTCCCTCATGGAGGAGTCGTGATCGTCACGATGATGGTGACGGTGTATTGCGTGAACGCCGGATCGGTCGGGGTGCCCGGCCGGGCGCCGGTGCGTGTCGTGGGCACGAGGCTCTGGTTCACCCGCTCGGCGGCGGCCGACGCGGCGCGCGTGATCGCCGCGGCGCGCGGCGGCGCGGCGATCGAACGTGCGGTCGTCAGCCGCGTGCGCGCCATCGAGAACGACGGGTCGAGCCGCACCGCGGACTGGAACTCGGTGGCCGCCTGATCGAACCGTCCCTCCACCTCGAACCGTACGCCGCGGCTGTACGCGAGCAGCGCGGCGAGATTCTGCGTCGCGCGCTGTTCGACCGCGACACGCTCGGCCGGCGTGAGGGTGACGCCCAGCTGGTCGAAGAGCTGGAAGGCGAGCGCCTTCTCGGCGGCCAGGATCTCCTGGATCGTCGCGGTGGCGAAGACGGCGGGCCGGATCTCGCCCGTCGAGGCATCGGCGATTCGTGCGTCGATGCGCAGTTGCCCGCCGGGCGCCTGGGTGACCGTGCCGACGACGAGCCGCCGGGCGCCGACCAATCCGCCGACGCGCGGCGCGGTGGTCGAATCGACGTTCCGCGATGCCTGCACGAACCGCATCTCGCGCAGCAGGGCGTCGAGCCGCAGCCGGTCCACGACCTGAAGCTGCGCGCTGCGCGCGAGATCGGTCATCAGCAGGTCCGCGAGCCCGTAGCCGAGTGAGACCAGCGCGCTGTCGGAGGCGGTGATCGAAAGCGGCGTGACGCCGACGGTGCGCTCGGGCAAGGTGGAGCGATCGAGGGATTGCTCGGCCGCGAGCGCCTGGCGCGCGAACTCCTCGGCGGCGGTGCGGTCCTGGGGCGAGGCGCGGCCCATGCCGGTGGTCTGGCAGGCGGCCAGGGTGGCGAGGGCCAGGCCCAGCGCGAGGTGAGATTTCAGTGTCATGGATGTGTCCTTCGTCGCGCGATTGGTGGTGTTCACATCTGTCCGTCGCCGGAGTGTTCGTCGCATCGATTCTATCCCCGGGACGCGGTCATCGACCGGTCGGTGAGGGCCTCGTCGCCGCCCACGGTGCGAGGGGTGGAAGCCGAAGGTCGAACCTCGAGCGTGCAGTTTCGACGTTCGTAAGCGTCGGGATCACCGGCTCGGTGTCGATCCGGTCGGCAACCGCGATGCGCACTTCGTTGAAGAGGTCATAGAACAGCGGCCGTGCGCTCGTGTCGGCGAATACCTCGGAGGAACAGCCCATCGTGACGCTGGCCATTGCGGCGGTGATCTGATGGGGCCGCAGAGACTCGGCCGGGAGCGTGTTGTAGTTGCAGGAGTGCTGGCCACCAGTGAGGCCAACCTGCGTGCCGAGATTCCGCGCCAGCGCATTCTGCGCAGCCGAGCAGGTTTGCCAGTTGTCGCCGTAAAAATCCTGGAATTCACTCGCCATCACGACGCGCCCGCCTTCCACAGCGAACTGCTTGAGCGTGTTCACTTCCTCGAAGTCGAACGCCTCGCAGGGCATGATCAGCATGAGGACCTTGATGCTGGCGGCGATGCTCGTGAGGCTGCCCGCGGTCGATGGATTCACGACCGTTTCGTATCCGGCACTCGCGAGCGCGCTCGTGAGCGCACCGAGACCGCCTTGACACAGATAGCCTCCGGCGCTCTGCCGGCCACAATCGATCTGCACCTGGGTCGCCGTGCCTCGTGCCCCGGGATGGCCATACGTCGCGAGGTTGTCCGCGAGCCGCTGGTTGTCCGCGTTTGCGAGCGCTGTCGCGTCGAAGAAGTTGCCATCGCCGAACAGCACCAGGTCACCACCTCCGGTCAGAGGTCGGATGACGTACGTCACCTCGATGGTGCCCTCTGCGGCGCCGTCACGCGAGGCGCTCACGCGCACCGTCGCCGTGTGCGTTCCCGGCACCAGGTTCGTTCTGTCCGGTCGGAGCGTGAGCACACCGTCTTCATTCGAAACGGCGAGCCACGCGACCGCCGACTCCCCCGGGTAGCTGACATCCTCGGAGAGGTCGCCGAGCGACGCGCCGGTGGTGCTGAAGACACTGATGGTCGCCGGAGACGGTGCCCCCTCGTCGTATCTGGTCGCCTCGAATGCCGCCGTCGTCGACGACAGTCCCACCGCCGCCTGCGGCAGGTTGAACGGCGCCACCGGCACCTGCTCGCCCGGTCTGGACGCTTCGACTTCCTGCGTCTGCTCGCTGATGAACTCGCCGTCGTCATCGAGCAGGCGAAGCTCGATGAAAAGATGACAGCCGGACTCCGACTCGCCCATCATCCGCTGCGGATCGGCGAGGCACTCGGAGATCTGAACGGTCACCTGCTGCGTGCTCGTCCCACCGCGCGGCACGTTCACCTGCGACGGTGTCGCCGGCAGATCGATCCGATCCTCGTTCTGGCGCAAGTAGTAGACGCGGATCGCGACTGCGCGTTCGCCGGGACCAGGCCCGACCTGCGCATTGATCGCCAGGCGCACGGCACCGGCCGACGGCGCCACGGGCGAATCATCGAGGCACGCGGAAGCGCCGATCAGTGCGCCGAACGCCAGGGTGCGGAGTGAGTGAGCCCGAACTGCTCCGACGGTTGCGGCGACGAGGCCGGTGAATCTCGACACGTGAAGCTCTCGGATGGGCAATCGAGCAGGGAGGCCGTGTTCTGCGATTTGCGCGGCCCCTTCTATACGGCGCGACTTCATGCGAAGTCAAGCACGCGCTCGATGTGCTGCGCACGCGCAACGATTTTCACTCGGAAGAGCAAATGTTTATCGCCAGCCTGCCCTGATCCTGCGGGCTCCCCGAACCGGAACGTGCGCGCGGGCACCGTCTCCAATGAGGGTTTCACCAGGGCGCGGATCAGGCATCCTCCGACTTGCGACGCCGTCCGGCGGAGGTAGTATGCCGCTGTGCCTCGCCCGGCCGACCACTGCCCATGACCAGCACCGACACCTCGCGCCTCGTCCGACTGATCGGCTCGATCGCCCTGTTCGTGCTCGTCGGTACACCGATGATCGCCTACCTGTGGGAGACGATGAACGTCCTCCTCACCGGGCGCGTCGAACCGGTGAAGCTCGGCATTTCGGTCATCGTGCTCGGGATCTTCGCCGGACTGCTGATGCTGCTCTCCCGATCGATCCACGCACTGGAGGGCCGCCGCGACGCACGATCCGGCGCAACGCCACCCGCCGACCACCTGCCTCCGCCCCCGCCCCCGCCCCCGCACTCCCGGAGATCGTCGTGACTCCCGATACGTCCGGCACGCCGGAACGACGCGACCCGCGATCAGGCCCCGGCGACCCGATCGGTACTAACGCACCCGCCGCCCCGGCCACCGGCAGCGCCGACCGCGCGTTCGCCGAGCTCGCGCCCGGCGAAGAACCGGTCGTCACCGGCACGCTCTTCCTCACCGTCATCATCCTGATGATCATCGCCGCCATCTGGGCGATCATCTACATGCGACTGATCGATCGCTGACCATGAAAGCCCACACCTACGAAAAGGCGATGCTCGCCGTCGGGATCATTCTCCTGATCGCCTGCGGCGCCGCGCTCATCTACGCCTCCGTCGGCGAGCACATCCACCTGCCCGGCGCCGAAGGTCGGATCGATCCAGCCGCCGTCTACGCCACGCCGCCCTTCGATCAGCCCGGGGTTCGCATGACCGGACCCGGACGGTACGAGGCAGTCATCGTCGCCCAGGCCTGGGCGTTCGTCCCCCGCGAGATCCGCGTCCCCGCCGGCGCCGAGATCACCTTCACGGTGACGACGATCGACATTCTGCACGGCTTCCACATCGCGGGAACGCGCCTCAACATGATGCTCATCCCCGGTCAGATCTCGCGAAACACCTATACCTTCGACGAGCCCGGCGACCACCTCATCATCTGCCACGAGTACTGCGGGCTCGGCCACCACCTCATGGCCGGCCGCGTGATCGTCGAGCCCGCCGCCGCCACCGCGGGGAGGCTCGAGCCATGAGCGCCGTCACCCCGACCGTGCTCGATCCCGGCGGCTACGAGCTCCCCGCCTCGCAGCGTCGCGCACTGCGATGGATGCTCTACATCGGCTACGCCGCCCTCACCGCCGGCGTCGTTCACGGACTCGCCAACGCGCTCTCCTATGCCGGCATCAGCATCCTCGGATGGTTCCCGGGACTGAGCACCTACTACCAGGGCCTCACGGCGCACGGCGTCGCGAACGTCCTCATCTTCACCTTCTCGTTCTCCAACGGCTTTCTCCCCCTGATGACCGCCCGCGCCCTTAGCCGGCCGCTCGACGGGCGCTTCATCTGGGCCAGCTTCGGCGCGCTGGCGCTGGGAAACGTGCTGGTGGTCTACGCCATTCTCTCCAATCAGGCGTCGGTCCTCTATACGTCCTATGCGCCCCTCCAGGCGCACTGGAGCTACTACCTCGGGCTCGTGCTCGTCGTCGTCAGCACCTGGCTCGCCCTCGCCAGCATGCTCATCAACCTGCGCGCGTGGAAGAAGGAGCACGCCGGCGACCGCGTCCCGCTCCTCGCCTACATCGCCGTGGCGTCGTACCTCATGTGGTTCCTCGCCTCGCTGCCGGTCGCGGTCTCCTTCCTCGGATTCCTTCTCCCCTGGACGCTCGGACTCATCGAGCGGATCGATCCGCTGCTCACGCGCACGCTCTTCTGGTTCACCGGCCACGCGATCGTCTACGCCTGGCTCCTCCCCGCCTACGTCTCCTGGTACGCACTCATTCCGCGGCAGGTCGGGGGTGCGCTGATCAGCGATTCGTACACACGCATCGTCTTCATTCTGTTCCTCCTGCTCTCGGTGCCCACGGGGATCCATCACCAGTACACGGATCCGGGGATCGCCACATCGATCAAGACGCTGCACGCCGTCCTCACATTCGGCGTCTTCTTCCCCAGTCTGGCCACCGCGTTCAGCGTCATGGCGTCGCTCGAGATCGGCGGGCGGCGCGCGGGCGGACGGGGACTCCTCGGCTGGATCCCCAGGCTTCCGTGGGGCGATCCGTCGGTGACCGCGCAGCTCCTCGCGATGCTCACCTTCATCCTGGGTGGCGCGACGGGGCTGATCAACGCGAGCTACACGATGAACCAGGTCATCCACAACACGACCTGGGTGCCGGGCCACTTCCACATGACCGTGGGCACCGCCGTCGCGCTCACGCTGATGGG
>CAYLPM010000550.1:0-5427 GCA_964385525.1 uncultured Gemmatimonadaceae bacterium | reverse complement strand
CGTCATCGAAGTCGAGACGCGGTCGAGCGGGATCCCGTCGAAGAGGGTCTCCATGTCGGCGAGACTCGAGATCGCGACGCCGCACTTCCCCACCTCGCCCTCGGAGCGCGGGTGGTCCGAGTCGTAGCCCATCAGGGTCGGAAAGTCGAACGCCACCGAGAGCCCGGTCTGCCCGTGCTCGAGGAGGAACTTGTAGCGGGCGTTCGTGTCGCGCGCGCTGCCGAAGCCGGCGAACTGCCGCTTCGTCCAGAGCCGTCCGCGGTAGCCGGTGGGGTGAATGCCGCGCGTGTACGGATAGGCGCCGGGAACGCCGAGCGCCGATGCGTCGGCGTCGAGCCGGTCCAGCTCCGTGTAGAGCGGCGCGACTTCCCTCGCCGAGTTGACGAAGGCGATGTCGCGCTTGTCGCCGCGGTCGAAGCGCTCGCGCCAGGCCTCGACTTCGGCGCGCAGGCGCGCCAGCTCCTCTTCCTTCTCCCGCAGGCTGTCGGTCAGCTCTCGAATCGAGGTCATCGTGAAATCCGGGTCACTGTGGGGACCTTCCATAGGACTGGAAGACCGCAACGCAAGTTACAGATGGTGCGTGGCATACACCAGAAATGGCCTCGTTTCGCGCCGAGGCTCTTCGGCTCGTGGAACGTTCACTCTCCCTCACTCCCCCACTCCCCCACTCCGCCCCTCGATGAGCTGCCCGCTCCGTCGCAACAGCTCATCGGCCACGTTGAACGGCGTCGCCTGCCCTGCTTCGAGCGCGTCGAGCCGTGCGTCGAGCCAGTGCCCCGTTTCCGCGTCGCTCCACAACCGTGCGCGCAGCTTCTGCTCCACTGCTTCCACCACCCGGTCGCGGAGCCGGCGGCGGCGGAGCTCGCGCAGCGTGCCGCTCGCCTGGAGCCACGCATGGTGGCGCTCCAGCGCCGCGAGCAGCTCCGGGACGCCGGCGCCCTCCGAGGCCACTGCCCGCAGCACCGGCGGCGTCCACTGCGCCGGATGCTCTTCGGCGGCAGCCTCCCGAGCGAGCCGGGCGGGGTTCCTGATCTTCTTCGAGAGATCGACGCCGTGGTGCGCCGGCATGTCGCGAAACGCCGCGCCGCGGCGCATCCCGAGCATCAGCTCCAGCTCGTTGCGCAGCCGGTCCGCGCCCGGCCGATCCGATTTGTTCACGACGAACAGGTCGGCGATCTCCATCAGGCCGGCCTTCAGCGTCTGAATCGAGTCGCCGCTCTCGGGCACGAGCACGACGACGCTCGTGTCGGCCGTTCGGGCGATGTCGAGCTCGCTCTGCCCGACCCCGACGGTCTCGACGATCACGCGATCGAAGCCGAACGCGTCGAGCACGTCGGCCACATCGCGCGTGGCGGCCGCGAGCCCGCCGAGCGAGCCGCGCGTCGCCATCGAGCGGATGAACACGCCGGCGTCGAGCGCGACCGCTTCCATCCGGATGCGATCGCCGAGCAGCGCGCCGCCGGTGAACGGCGAGGTCGGATCGACCGCGACGACCCCCACGGTGAGCCCGCGCTCGCGCAGCGCCTGCACGAGCCGCATCACGAGCGTGCTCTTCCCGGCGCCCGGTGGTCCGGTGATGCCGATGCGTCGCGCGCGACCGAGGCGCGGGTGCAGGGCCCCGAGCACCGCATCGAAGCCGGACCGCCGATTCTCGACGAGACTCACGGCGCGCGCGAGGGCGGCGGGCTTCCGCGCCTCGAAGTCCGCGAGGAGCCGCGCGTGCGACGGCGGTGCCGGAGCCGGGCTCGCGGTCATCCCGCGCGGTCAGGCCGCGCGTGGCGGAGAGGGCTCATCGTGCTCGTCGTGGATGTCACCGACCAGCTCCTCCACCAGGTCCTCGACCGTCACCAGGCCAGCCGTGCGGCCGTGCGCGTCGCGAACGATCGCCAGGTGAATGCTCTTCCGCAGCATCTCGAAGAGCAGCTCGCTGCAGCGCTTCTCGAGCGCGACGAACAGCACGGGGCGTGGATCGGGCGTGCGCTGGCCGCCGAGCTTCAGAACGTCGAAGGCGTGGATCATCCCGACGATCTGGTCGAGGTCCCCGGAGTACAGGGGGACGCGGCTGTACCCGGTGCTCGCGACGCGTCGCGCCAGCTCGAGCGGCGGCAGCGACGTCTCGAGCGCGAAGATTTCCTCGCGCGGCCGCATGACCTGGAGGACCGGCCGGGCGCCGAAGTCGAGCACGCCCGTGATCACCACGCGCTCCGACCGCTCGCCGATTCCCTCCAGCTCTCCCTCACGGAGCAGCTCCTCGATCTCCTCGCGTCCCGATTCGCGTGGCGGTGCACCGCGCACCCGCCGCGCCTCGCGCACCCGGCGCGCCGCCACCAACGGGGCGAACACCGCCTCCACGGCGCGCAGCATCGGCAGCACGATCGGGAGTGGCCGCGCGGGGGCATACCGCGCGATCACGCTCGGCAGGAGCTGACCGAAGAGGAGGAACGCCACCGCGACGACGAACAGCGCAAACGCCGTGACCCCGAGTGGAGCCGGCACGATGACCGCGACGATCATTCCCGCGAGGACGACCGCGAACGAGCTGGCTACGCCCGCCGCGTTGAGCAGCCGGTGCGGACGATCGAGGTAGACGTCGGCCTCGCCCGTGCCGCGCAGCCGCTGCTCCACCCAGTCGAGCAGCCAGGCGTGACTGACCGAGCGCACGACGGTCGCCGCGGCGCTGAGCGCGGCCACGAGCAGGAGCAGGCCGCCGAGCACGGCGAGGAGCACCCAGCTCATCGCTCCTCCTCCCGCCCCGCCATGGCTTCCAGGCGCTCGAAGTAGACGCGCTTCACGCGCCGGCGGCGTACCTGCTCCACGATCACGCGGAAATGGCCGAGCGTGAACTCCTCTCCGGGGCGCGGCACTCGGCCGAGCGTCGCGTACACCAGGCCGCCCACGGTGTCGACGTCGTCGAGGTCCAGCTCGAGGTCCACGAGCTCGCAGAACTCATCCAGCGGGACCTCGCCGGCGACCCAGAAGCGGCGTCCCTCCTCCTGCTCGATCGCCGGGTCCTCGACGTCGTACTCATCGCGGATCTCGCCGAAGATCTCCTCGAGCACATCCTCGATCGTGACCAGACCCGCGGTCCCGCCGTACTCGTCGACCACGATCGCTATGTGCGTGCGCTGCGCCTGGAACTCCCGCAATTGCGCATCGATCGGCTTGGTCTCGGGGATGAACACGGCCTCCTGGCGCACCAGCGCCAGCCAGCCGCCCGCCGGTTCCTCGTCCACGATCACGGCCGGCAGGAGGTCCTTCGCGTAGAGAATGCCGCGGATGTCGTCGAGCGTCTCGACGAACACGGGGAAGCGCGCGTGCTCGGAGCTGCGGACGCGCGCGACGACTTCGGCCCACGGCGTCTCCCATTCGATGCCGACGATGTCCACGCGCGGCATCATGACGTCCTTCACCTCGATCTCGCCGAGCGAGAAGACGCCATGGAGCATGGCCTGCTCCCGTCCGCTGACGCGCGCTTGCGGACGCGGCGCGCCCGTGACCAGCTGCCGGAGTCGCTCGGCCTCCTCGCGCGCGCCGTTGTCCTCTTCCTCCCGCGTCGGGATCCGGCGGCGCAGCCGTGCGGCGGTCGCGTCCCACAGCGCGACGACCGGCGAGAGGATCGCGGCGATCGCGAACAGGCTCGGCGCGAGCCGCTCGAGCGACGTCTCATCGAGTCCATCGCCGACCGCGTTCGCCAGACTTTCCGTCAGGGCCACGATCACCAGCGCCGCGACAATGGCCAGCACCACGGCGGCGAGGGGCGTCCTCGCCTCGAGCCGCAGCGCGATGGCGACCGTGGCGCCGACGACGAGGTGGAGCAGTGTGCCCGCCATCACCAGCGCACGATGGATGCGTTCCCGTTCGCGGACGAGCCTGGCAACGCCCGGCCGACTCGGGGGCTCCTCAGGATCGAGCGCGAGCAGCCCGGCATCCCCGACGGCGCACAGCGCGGCGAGGCCCATGCCCGCGACGGCCAGCACCCCGATCACGACGGCCGTCACGATTGCTCTCCGTAGAGCTGCGACAGGAGCCGCTCCTGCCGCCTCCACATCGGCGAAGCCGTGCGGTCCTCTTCCGGATGATCGTGGCCGAGCACGTGGAGCGTGCCGTGGACGACGAGACGCGCCAGCTCCTCGCGGACGCCGGCGCCGGCGCGCCGGGCGTTCACCCGCGCGATGTCGGGGGCGATGTAGATGTCGCCGATCACGGGCCCGCGCTCCGCCGCCCGCTCGAAGCCGAACGCGATGACGTCCGTCGGGCTCCGCCGGCCGAGGTGGCGCTGGTTGAGCCTGGTGATCTCCTCCCTGGAGACGAACGCGATCGAGAGCAACGCATCCCGCACACGTTCGGCACGCAGCACGTCGCGCGCCAGCCTGGCGACGCGCTCGCGTGCGAGCGGGAGGCGCACGGCCGCGGTAGACACGTCAACGGCCAGGCTCATAGCCCGCGAATTCCGCGGTGACGCCGCCGCTGGCGGCCGGATAATCGATGCGATTGTGATGCATCCCGATCAGCACGCGCGCGAACTGCTCCTTGATCTGTTCGATCTGCCGGAGCGTGAGCGGTGCCTCGCGCAACTGCCCCTGCTCGGTGCGCTGACGAACGATGAGATCGATCACGTCGCGGAGCTTCTGCGGCGTCGGGTCGTTGAGCACGCGCGTCGCCGCTTCGACGCCGTCGGCGAGCATGACGACGGCCGTCTCCGGCGTCTGCGGCAGCGGACCCGGATAGGTGTATTCCCCCGGATTGCCGACCGGCCCATCGCGTTCCTTGGCCTTCTCGAGGAAGTACGAGATCTGCCCCGTACCGTGGTGCTCCGTGATGAAGGCCCGCACCGCCTTCGGCAGCCGGTGCTCGGCGGCCAGCTCGAGCCCCTCGCGGACGTGATTCTTGATGATCGAGGCACTCGTCGAGGGCTTCAGCTTGTCGTGCGGATTGCGCCCCTTCGGCTGATTCTCGACGAAGTACTGCGGCTTCTTGAGCTTGCCGATGTCGTGATAGTACGCCCCCACGCGCGCGAGCAGCCCGTTGGCGCCGATCGCGTTGGCCGCGGCCTCGGCAAGATTAGCGATCGACATCGTGTGCGCGTACGTCCCGGGCGCCTCGACGCTCAGCCGGCGCATCAGCTCGCGGTTGAGATCGGACCACTCGAGGAGCCGCAGGTCCGTGTCGATCCCCGTGAATTCCTCCGCCAGGGGCAGCAGCCACATTGCGAGCATCACGGAGATGAACGCGTTGGCGGTCCCCCACGCCGCGCTCAGGCCGATGTCCGGAATCGACTGCCCCAGCGACATGCCGATCGCCGTCGCGGCGAGCAGATAGGCGAGGGCGATGATCAGCGTGGAGTGGTAGGTCTGGTTCCGTCGCCGCAGCACGCGAACGCTGTACGCCGCCGCGACGCCGCCGAGCAGGTTGATGAACAGCGCGTTG
>CAYLPM010000549.1:0-6052 GCA_964385525.1 uncultured Gemmatimonadaceae bacterium | reverse complement strand
GGGCAGATCGCCGACGTCATCCTCGGGTGGCCGGACGGGACGCGCGTCGAGGTGCTCGCGCCGCTGGTCCGCGGGCGCAAGGGCGAGTTCCGGGACCTCTTCGAGAGCGTCCGCAAGCAGGGGTTCATCCGTGCCTACGTGGATGGCACGCTCGCCGAGCTCTCGGCGCCGCCCAAGCTCAACCGGCGACAGAACCACACCATCTCGGTGATAGTGGATCGGCTCGTCGTGCGTAGGGAAGATCGCGGCCGCCTGAGCGATTCGCTCGAGACCGCGCTCAAGCTGGCCGATGGGCTCGTCGAGGTCGCGCGACGGGACACCGGGGACACCCAGCTCTTTTCGGAGCGGTACGGATGTCCCGCCTGCGGCATCTCGCTACCGGAGCTGGAGCCGCGGCACTTCTCGTTCAACTCGCCATTCGGCGCGTGCCAGGCGTGCGGCGGACTCGGCACGCGCCGCGCGGTCAGCGAGGAGCTGGTGCTCGGGGATCCGCGGATCTCGATTCTCGAGGGCGTGATCCTGCCGTGGGGCGAGCCTTCGGGCTACCTGCGGCGCGTCGTGCTGCCGCGCCTCGCCAAGCAGCTTCAGTTCGATCTCAACGCGGCCTGGGGCGATCTGCCGGGCGTGGTGCGCGATGTGATCCTCTACGGCGCACAGGGTCGGGGCGCGGCGCCGTTGCGCGATCTGGCGGATGAGGAGTGGGAGGGCGTCCTCGCCAACGTCGAGCGACACTACCACGACACGTCCTCGGACACGGTGCGTGTCGAGCTGGATGCCTACATGCTGGCGGTGCCCTGCTCGGTGTGCGCCGGGCGGCGGCTGCGGGCGGAATCGCTCGCGGTGACGGTCGGCGACCGCAACCTCGGTGAGCTAGCCGAGTTGTCGATCACCGATGCCCTGCGCTTCTTCGAGAGCCTCGAGCTGCGGCGCGAGGGCAGCCCCGGCCTCGATCCGGAGATCGCGGGCCCGATACTCAAGGAAGTGCGCGATCGACTCCGGTTCCTGGTGGACGTGGGGCTCGATTACCTGACGCTTCAGCGCTCCGCCGAATCGCTGTCGGGGGGTGAGGCGCAGCGCATCCGGCTTGCCACGCAGATCGGGTCGAGGCTCGTCGGCGTGCTGTACATTCTCGACGAGCCGTCGATCGGCTTGCATCAGCGGGACAACGCGCGGCTGCTCGCGACGCTCCAGCAGCTTCGCGATCTGGGGAACACCGTGATCGTCGTCGAGCACGACGAGGAGACGATGCGGGCGGCCGACCACCTGATCGATCTGGGACCGGGGGCCGGGAAGCACGGCGGGCAGGTGATCGCGGCCGGGACGGTTGACGAAGTGCGGCGCGCGCCCGCATCGCTCACCGGTCGATACCTCCGCGGCGAGGCGGGCATCCCGATCCCGCCGGTCCGGCGCGCCCACGATCCGGCGCGGATGATTCGCATCGAGGGCGCCAGCGCGCACAACCTGCGCGACATCGACGCCGAGATCCCCCTCGGGCTCTTCGTCTCGGTCACCGGCGTCTCCGGGTCGGGCAAATCGACGCTCATCGAGGACATCCTGCACAACGCACTCGCGCGGCACTTCTACAGGGCGCGCGTCATCCCGGGCGCGCACCGGCGCATCACGGGCATCGAGCACATCGACAAGGTCATCGACATCGATCAGAGCCCGATCGGGCGGACGCCGCGCTCCAACCCGGCGACGTACACGGGACTCTTCACACCGATTCGCGAGCTGTTCGCGGAGCTGCCGGAGGCGAAGATCCGCGGCTACGGGCCCGGACGCTTCTCGTTCAACGTGAAGGGCGGGCGATGCGAGGCATGCCAGGGCGACGGCCTCGTGAAGATCGAGATGCACTTCCTGCCCGACGTCTACGTGCCGTGCGAGGTGTGCAAGGGCAAGCGCTACAATCGCGAGACGCTCGAGGTGCGCTTCCGCGGCCTCAGCATCGCCGACGTGCTCGAGCTGACGGTCGAGGATGGGCTCGCGTTCTTCGAGAACCAGCCGCGCATCCGCCAGAAGCTCGCCACGCTCACGGATGTCGGGCTTGGCTACATCCATCTCGGCCAGAGTGCGACGACGCTGTCCGGCGGGGAGGCGCAGCGGGTGAAACTCGCGACGGAGCTGTCCAAGCGCGACACGGGACGGACGCTGTACATCCTCGACGAGCCGACGACCGGATTGCACTTCGAGGACGTGCGAATGCTCCTGACCGTGCTCCACCGTCTGGTCGAGCGCGGGAACACGGTTCTCGTGATCGAGCACAATCTCGACGTGATCAAGACCGCGGATTGGGTCATCGACCTCGGCCCCGAGGGCGGGACGCGCGGGGGCACGATCGTGGCGGCCGGGCCGCCCGAGTCGGTCGCCGAAGTGGAGGCATCGCACACCGGACAGTATCTGCGGCCGCTGCTGCGCAGGCCGCCGCGGCGCAAGGCGGGATAGTGGTTTCGCTTCTCGACATCATCGGGCCCGTGATGGTCGGTCCGTCGTCGTCGCACACGGCGGGGGCGTGCCGGCTCGCGCTGCTGGCGCGCGGCCTCGTCGGCGGCACGCCGCAGTCCGCCCGCATCGAGCTGCACGGCTCGTTCGCGCGCACCGGTGAGGGGCACGGGACCGACAAGGCCATCGCGGGGGGCCTGATGGGGTTTCACCCCGACGACGATCGACTGCGCACCGCGCTCGAGATCGCCGACCGGGACGGGTTGGACTACCGGTTCGAGAAGGCCACGATCGCCGACGAGGCGCATCCGAACACCGCGCGACTCACGCTGCGCCGCGATGGACGCGAGGTCGTGGTCGTCGGCGCGTCGCTCGGTGCCGGCCGTGTGCGCCTCAGCGAGGTCGATGGGTTTCCCGTCGAGGTCACGGGGAACTACCACACGATCGTGCTCGTCGCGGAAGACGTGCGCGGCTCCGTCGCGCGCATCGCCGGCCTGCTCGCCGACCACGGCATCAACATCGCGACGCTGCGGCTCACGCGAAAGCAGCGCGGCGGCGATGCCTTCATGGTGATCGAAGCGGACGACCGTGCCGGCGACGACGTCCGTGACGCGGTCCGCGCGCTGCCGTGGGTGAACTGGGCGTACAGCCTCGACAAGGTGTCCGCCTGATGTACCGCGCGCTCGCCGACGCGATTCACGACGCCGAGCAGCGCGCGCACACGCTCTCTCGCACCGCGCTCGAGCGCGAGTCAGAGGACCAGGGACGTCCGGTCACCGATATCCGAGCCGCCCTCGCGCGCGCCCTCGTCATCATGCGTGGCGCCGTGGAGCAGGGGGCGACGGGCGACCTCCGATCGGAGTCGGGCCTGGTCGGCGGTGATGCAGCGAAGCTCCGCTCGGGACCTCCAGGCCCGCTCGCCGGCACTCCATTCCGCGACATTCTCATGCGCGCCCTCGCCGTCCAGGAAGTCAACGCGGCCATGGGCGTGATCGTCGCCGCGCCGACGGCTGGTGGCGCGGGGGTGCTCCCCGCCGTCCTGACGGGCCTCGCCGCGGCTCGCGCGATCGGCGATGAAGAGCTCGTCGACGCGCTCGCGACCGCCGGGCTGATCGGGGCCGTGATCGCGGAGCGCGCCTCGCTCTCCGGCGCCGAAGGCGGGTGCCAGGCGGAGACCGGAGCGGCGGCCGGAATGGCAGCCGGCGCCGCGACCGAGATGCTCGGCGGCTCGCCGGCGCAGGTCGGCCATGCCACGGCCCTCGCAATGCAAGGGATGCTCGGACTCGTCTGCGATCCGCTCGGCGGGCTGGTCGAGCTGCCGTGCGTCTTCCGCAACGCGACCGGCTCCGCCATTGCGCTGGCCGCGATCGAGATGGCGCTGGCCGGCATCACGTTCGCGATCCCGGTCGACGAGGTGATCGACGCGATGGGCCAGATCGGGCGCGAGATGGATGTGCGCTACCGCGAGACGGCCGGAGGCGGTCTGGCCGCGACACCCACCGGGCGACGTCTCGCGCGCGAGCGCCTCGTTCAAATCAAGCGTTCGGGTGGCTGAGCGGCCGGCAATCGGCTAGCGGCGGCCGGCTGTCGTCCTCGGGACGTGCGTGCTATCTTCGTGTCCGGTCCCGAGTTGATCGCCGGCTGCGCCGCTGCCGAGTGCCCTCCGAAACACCACAGGCGTCCTCCACCGTAGTGATGGCAGGACCTCACCAAAGGTGACCATGGTTACGAGAGAGGAGATCGAGGGCTTTCTCGATCGGCTGTCCGCCGATACCGCGAGCTACAGCGAGATCGAGCCCGGGCTCTGGGTGCTCAAGCCGACCGGGGAGCTCGACTTCGATGTCGTCGTGCACTACTCCCCTCCCGTCGTGGTGCTGCGAGTGAAGGTGATGGACCTGCCCAGCAACGGCAGTGCCCTGGCGACGCTCAGCCGACGCCTGCTCGAGCTGAACGCAAGCGACCTCGTCCATGGCTCCTATGGGATCGAGGACGAATCGATCGTGATGACTGAAGCCATGGAGCTCTCGCACCTCGATTTCGAGGAGTTCCTGGCCTCCTACGAAAGCATGATGCTGGCGCTCGCCTCGCACCTCCGCGAGCTCGGCGTGTACCGCGAGGCCCGCTGACGATGGGTATCTTCGACAAGTTCTCGACCCTGCTGCGATCCAACATCAACGATCTGATCTCGCGCTCCGAGAATCCGGAGAAGATGCTGAATCAGATCATCACCGACATGCGATCGCAGCTCGTGAAGGCGAAGCAGCAGGTCGCGTCGGCGATCGCCGATGAGAAGCGGCTTCGGGATCAGGTGGACGGCGAGGCCCGGCAGTCGCAGGACTGGGAGCGGCGGGCAATGCTCGCCGTGCAGGAGGGGCGCGACGACCTGGCCAAGCAGGCACTGGTACGGCACGGCGAGCACCTGACGCACGCGCAGCAGCTGGAGATGACGTGGGAGTCGCACCGCCTCGAGACGGAACGGCTCAAGAACTCGCTCCGCGACCTCAACGACAAGATCGAGGAAGCCAAGCGCAAGAAGAACCTCCTCATCGCCCGGCAGCGCCGCGCGCAGGCGCAGAAGCGGATCTCGGAGACGATGTCGGCGCTCTCGGAGCGTTCCGCGTTCGAGGCCTTCGCCCGGATGGAGGAGAAGATCGTCGCCAACGAGAAGCAGATTCAGGCGTCCTCGGAGATCGACGAGGAGTTCTCGGGCGACCGGCTCCACAAGGAATTCCGGCAGCTCGAGCAGGGCGCCGGAACGGCCAGCGTCGACATGCAGCTCCTGGCGCTGAAGCAGAAGATGGGGATGCTTCCGGCAGGGGCTCCGCAGAATCAGCGAAAGCTCGGCACGGGTGGTGCGAAGGAGGGTGAGACGGTCTCCGCGGAGGAGATCGACGAGGAAAAGCCGTAGCTCCACCCTGTCACCCACACCCGCTGGCCGCCAGCGCCACCCAGGCACGTGAGCGTCGTCGTTTCTCGCAGGTTCCGGTACGCCACGATCCTCGCGGCGACCGTCGTCACGATCCTGCTGCTGTGGCTGTTCGGCGCCGCGGCGGACGTGTTTCTGCTGCTCTTCATTGCCGTCCTCTTCTCCCTCTACCTGGGAGCGGTGACGGAGTTCTTCATCGATCGCCTCCTGATGCCGAGGCATCTGGCGTTCATGGTCGCCCTCTCGCTGACCATCGCCGCCGCCGTCGGCCTCTTCTGGGCCCTGATCCCGCCCGTCGTTCAGCAGACGCAGCAACTGCTTCAGGTACTCCCCACCTACATCACGCAGTGGGAGGCGGCGGTCGAGCGCAGCGTCGCGCGCATCCCGGCGCTGGCCGAGCTCTGGCAGAGCGAGGGGGGTCAGAATCGCGTGTTCACGGAGGTGTACGAGCGCGCTTCCACCACGCTGGGAAGCATCTTCTCGAAGCTCCCATGGCTCCTTCACGCGGCGATCAACTTCGTCGCCGTGCTGGTCATGAGCATCTACCTGACGCTGTATCCCGGGCTCTACCGGGAGTGGCTGATCGCCCTCTTCCCGCCGATCCACCGCGATCTCGTTCGCGATGTGCTCGGCGACCTCAAGGTCTCGTTGCGGGCGTGGATCGTCGGACAGCTGCTCGCGATGTTC
>CAYLPM010000548.1:0-3957 GCA_964385525.1 uncultured Gemmatimonadaceae bacterium | reverse complement strand
AGCCCGCTGTCCGCCCTGAGGTCGCGCCATACGATCCCGGTCGCGGCAGGTTCGTGCCGCGGGATCGCGCTGTATTGCGGCGGGCACGCCGAGGTCCTGGCGCGAACCGCGGTCGATGCATTGCGGCCCGGCGGGCGACTGGTGGCGCCGGCCGACACTCCGATGCCGATGGACACGCGGGAGGTGGCGCGCGATGATCGCTGGTGGGTAGCGGAGCGCTCGAGCCCGCCGCCGGCACTCGTCACGATGGGTGTCAGGCCGCCGATCCGCGGGTAGAGGAAGTGCATCGGCTGGATGTCCGGGATCGAACGGCCCCATGCACGGCGTCCCACAGGCCAGCCCAGTCGACCTGGGCCGGCCCAACGCGTTCGATCATTGCCTGCCGACGATCACCTCGGCGGCCGGTCTCCCCCCGTCCCCGCTCGCTCGGCGTCGGCCCGCCGGTGCCACACCGAGCTCACGCGCACCACATTCTCGTCCGGGCTGAAGACGAGACTGCCGCCCGCCGAACTCGCGAGCACCGCCACCGATCGACCAGGCTGCAGCGCCAGCGCGCGCCACGTCCCCGCCAACTCCCCCGTTTCCGTGCTGGGCGTCAGCGTCAGCAGGCCCCCGTCGGTCACCGCGGCGACGCCGGTGACGGTGAATTCACCGGCTGGGTAGAATGCCTGGAGACGGAACGTGCCGGGCTGCAGCACGAGCTCGACGCGCTGCGCTCCCGCGAACCCCGTGGAATCGGTCGAGCTCGCCAACACCCAGTCTCCCCAGATGCTGGTCGTCAGCGGCTCCTGGTGCGCTGGCGCCGAGTCCGATATGCCGAGCGTCTTACGGAAGAACCCGCATCCCGTCGCCATCCAGGCGACCAGGACCAGGGCGAAGATTCGTCTCATATGCACTCCCGAGTGATCCATCGGGAGGCACCGGTGCATGAGGCATGCCTCAGACGGTGACCGGCGGCTGCGACTTGGGCGCTTCGGCGTAGAGCGCGTCGATCATCGCCTTGTAGTTCCGGTCGATCACGCGGCGCTTGACCTTGAGCGTGGGGGTGAGCTCGCCGCGCTCCACCGAGAAGTCGTGCTCGATGAGCGCGATCTTCTTCGGTGTCTCGTAGCTCGCGAGCCCGCTCCCCTGCACCTGCTCGAAGACCTCGGTCTCCATCTTCGCCTGGATCGTCGGCATCGTGAGCAGTTGAGCGCGGTCGGTCCAGATCAGGTTGCGCTGCTTGGCCCACTTCTCGAGCTGCTCGAAATTCGGGACCACCAGCATCACCGGGAACTTGCGCCGGTCGCCGATCATCACGGCCTGGCTCACGTACTTGTTCGTCTTGACGCGGTTCTCGACCGGCTGGGGTGCGATGTTCTTGCCACCCGCCGTGACGATGATGTCCTTCTTGCGGTCGGTGATCGAAAGGAAGCCGTCGCGCAGCTCGCCGATGTCGCCGGTGTGGAACCAGTCCTCGGCATCGAGCACCTCGCGCGTCGCATCGGGCTTGTTGAAGTAGCCCTTCATGACGTGCGGGCCGCGCGTGAGGATCTCACCGTCCTCCGCGATGCGTACTTCGACGCCGCGGATCGGCCTGCCGACGGTGCCTATGCGGAACGCCTCGGGCACGTTCACGGCGATCACCGGCGATGTCTCGGTCAGCCCGTAACCCTCGAGGATGACCAGCCCGGCGGCGTAGAAGAACTGGTTGATCTCGGGCGCGAGCGGCGCGCCGCCGGACACGAAGTAGCGGAGCCGTCCCCCCGTGCGCGCCTTGAGCTTGGAGAACACGAGCTTCTGCGCAATGGCATACTGCCGGGCCAGGAGCCCGCCGGGCTCGCGTCCCGACAGCTTTTCCTTCGCCCACCTGTCCGCCACCTTCCGTGCCCAGAGGAAGATCCGTCGCTTCACGAAGCTCCCCGACATCGCGTTCTCCAGCACGCGGGCAAACATCTTCTCGTACAACCTGGGCACCGAACAGACGAGCGTCGGTCGCACCTCCTGCATGTTGATGGGCACCGTGTCGATCGACTCCGCGTACGCGATCGAGGTGCCGGTCGTGAACATGAGGTAGTGTCCCGCCATCCGCTCGAAGATGTGCGACAGCGGGAGGAAGCTGAGCGCGACATCGCTGCCGACGAACGGAATGGCTTCCCGCGCGGCCATGACGTTCGAGAAGATGTTGTCGTGCGTCAGCATCACGCCCTTGGGCTCGCCCGTCGTGCCCGACGTGTAGATGATCGTGGCCACGTCGTCGGGCTCCACCTCGAGCGCGTCGCGCTGGTACTGGGCCGCGCGTTCGGGCGAATCGCCCGCCGCCCCCTTCGACTCGAGCTCGGCCATCGTCAGATCGGAGCCCGGCAGCCGGTCCTCCGTGAACGCGATGACATGACGGAGCGAGGGCACCTGCGCGCGAATCCGGGCGATCTTCTCGGCCTGTTCCGGATTGGAGACGAAGATCGCGACGGCGCCCGCGTCGTTGAGGATGTACGGGAGCTGATCCGCGGGCAGGGTCGGGTAGATCGGCACGTCGGTGACGCCGGCGGTCAGACAACCAAAGTCGGCGATCGCCCACTCCGGGCGGTTCTCGGATAGGATCGCGACGCGGTCGCCACGCTGGATGTCGATCCGTTGAAGTCCGAACGCGACGCGCCGAACGCGATCCGCCATCGTTCGGTGCGAGATCGGCCGGTAGGTGCCGCCGATCTTCACCTGGAGGGCGTCGGGCTTGTCCCACCGCTCGACGGCCTCGAAGAACAGCTGGTTCAGGGTGCCGGGGGGAACGGGACGCGGTCCGCCGCTGACGTTCATGAGGGCCTCCACGCGGGTCTGAAGGGGCGCGCGAGCCCCTCCGTAGCTGTTCGACGCCGTCCCGCGCACGCGTGACGGGCCGCTACTGCCTCAAGATGTCGTTCGGGGGCGAATCAGCAAGAGAAAGCTGACGGGGCTTCCCGGCAGCACGTCCCCGCGATGCAGAACGCTGGCGCGCACTTCCAGCGTGTCGTGCAGGACCTGCAGGGTCGCCGAATTCAGCCGGAACTGCAGGGAGGCGACTCCGCTCGCGTCGGTCGTATCGGCGAAGGCGCGACGCGTGCCGTTCGCGTTCACGAGGTATCCCGGAACCGTGTCACCCGGCGCCTGTCCCACGACCTCGTAGGTCACGACCCACTGCGGGACCACCGTGTCGCCAGGCGTCGGCGGCGTGTCGTGGACGACGCGCACGTCGAGGCCGCCGGAGTCCACGACCTCGCCCGGCAAATATTCTATGATGATCTCCGCGTCGTCGACCGCGTGCACGCGATCCGGCCGCCGCGTCACGAACACCGGAAGCGAGAGGCTCTGAAGCTGGCCGACCTGGGCGACGATGCGCACGGTCTGCCCGTACGCTCGCCCGATCACGTAGCCCTCCTCCGTGATCGTCACGCCGGAATCCAGCGCGACGAAGCGCACGGGCGCGTCGGGGACCGGCTCGTTGCCTGTGTCGAGGACCGATGCCTGGAGCGTCGCCGGCTCGCCGAAGTGATTGCGCAACGTGTCCTCCACCACCACCGACGGATACGGCAGGACGTCGAACGCGATCGACGCGGGCGCGCCATCCGGCCCGAGGTCGGTGCAGGCCACCGCCGCGATGAGGATCCATGCGCACGCCGCGGCGACGACCACGCGCGCTCTCCCGTCGCGACCGAGTCGGCGATCCGCGCGAACGCGGCGGCTCACTTCGCGACGGGTTCCGCGATCCACGCCGCCAGCTCCGTGTATGCGCGGGCCGCGGGATCCTCCGGCGTCCGGAGCACGACCGGCTGCCCTGCGGCAAACGCATCCACCGCCGCGACCGTGCGCGGCACGACGATGTCGAGCACCATCCCCTCCGGCAGCGTCTCGCGAATGAACCCCGATACGCGCTCGCTCACCGGATTGCCCGCCTCGAACATCGTCAGGAGCAGGCCCGTGAGCGCGAGATTGGGATTCGAGGCG
>CAYLPM010000547.1:0-1946 GCA_964385525.1 uncultured Gemmatimonadaceae bacterium | reverse complement strand
GCGCGCGGCGTCGCGGGAATCGGAGCTCGTCGTGCGCACGGCGCTGGGCGCGAGCCGCGGCCGGCTCGTCGCGCAGCTCTTCGCCGAGGCGCTCGTGCTCGGCGCAGTGGCCACGGGGCTGGGCCTGGCGGCCGCCGGATTCGTGCTGGAACGGTGGGGGGGAGAGTTCCTCGAGATCAACACGGGGCCGTTGCCGTTCTGGATGGACGTGGCGCTCTCGCCCGCGTCCGTGCTCTACGCGATCGGGCTCACCGTGCTCGCCGCGGCCATCGCGGGCGCGCTGCCGGCGCTCAGGATCACGCGCGGACTCGGCGCGCGCCTGCGACAGGGGACGGCCGGTGCCGGCGGCGTGCGGTTCAGCGGCGTGTGGACGGCGGTGATCGTCGCGCAGGTCGCGCTGACGGTCGCATTCCCGGTTGGGGCGTACATCGCGCAGCGGGAGCTGGTGCGGATCAGGACCTTCGACGTCGGCTTCGCGGCGGAGGAGTACCTCGGCGTGGAGCTCGGCATCGACGCTCCGGCCGGGCCGAGTCCGTATTCGGATTCGAGTACGGCCGTGCACCTCGCGCGCTTCGCTACCTCGCTCGCCGAGCTGCGGCGGCGCGTGGAGAGCGAGCCGGGGGTCACCGGCGTGACGTTCGTCGACCGGCTGCCGCGGATGTACCACCGGGAGCGCCTTTTCGAGGTGGACGAGCAGCCCGCGGCCGGCGTTCCCGCGGGAACGTCGGGACCGGGCGACGCGCGGAGCATGCAGGAGGTGAGCATCGCCTCGATCGATCCGTCCTATTTCGAGGTGCTGCGGACTCCGATCCTCGCGGGACGCGGGTTCCACGCGGGCGATCTCGCGTCGGCGGCGCGCGTCGCGATCGTCGACCAGGGATTCGTCGACCTGGTACTCGGTGGACGCAGTCCCATCGGCCGGCAGGTACGCTTCACCGGCACTCCCGGAGGCGGTCCATATGCGGCGGACGTGCCGGCTCCGTGGTACGAGATCGTCGGCGTGGTGCAGGAGCTCGGGATGATGCACTCGGCGAACAGTCGCCGGCACGCGGGACTCTACCTGCCCTTCGTGCCTGGGAGCGACGGGGCGCTGAACATGATCGTGCACGCGCGCGGCGACCCGCTGTCGCTGACGCCGCGCGTCCGGACGCTCGCGACGGCGGTGGATCCGCTGCTCGGGATCACGGACTTTCAGCGCCTGGACCGCGTCGCCGACGAGATGCTGTGGATCATCGGGATGTGGCTGCGGATCACGGTCGTGCTGAGTGCGATCGCGCTGCTGCTCTCTCTCGCCGGGATCTACGCGGTGCTCGCCTACACGGTGGCGCGCCGCACCCGCGAGATCGGGGTGCGCGTGGCGCTGGGCGCGAGCCGCGGGCGCGTGATCGCTGCAATGTTTCGAAAGCCGCTGACGCAGGTCGCGATCGGCGTCGTCGTGGGCGGTGCGCTGGTCTTCGTTGCGACCACCAGTCTGTCAGACGGAGGGCTGACGGCGAAGCAGATCGCGCTGCTCGTGGCGCACGTGACGTTCATGCTCGGCGTGTGCCTGCTCGCGTGCGTCGTCCCGACGCGGCGCGCGCTCGGCGTGGAGCCGACGGAGGCGCTGCGGGTGGAGTAGGCGGGCGAGTGGCGGCGACTTTCCGCTTGAGTGGTCAACGCGATTGGGTAGCGCCGAGAACGATGCCGCTCGAGCGGCCGCGAACGCGGACGCGCCACATCCAATAGAGGAGGAACAGGATCGGCGCGAAGCCGAGCACGAGGAGCAAGGGCACGATACGCACGGGCTCGGGGATGAACCTCATCTGCCCCAGGAAGAACGAGCCCGTCGCGATGAAGAGCCCGAAGCACATCCGCCACAGATGCCGCGCCAGTCGTCGCGATCCCCGCAAGCCGCCCGCGCGAATCGCGCGCAGGTCGCCGATCGCCGCGAGCAGAATGACAGTGCC
>CAYLPM010000546.1:0-13555 GCA_964385525.1 uncultured Gemmatimonadaceae bacterium | reverse complement strand
CTGGGTGAAGCTCGTCATCTGGGCGGTGGTGGCCGCGGCGCTGTTCGTTCCGTACCGCCGTCCCGCCTGGGCGCGGCCGCTGCTGCTCGCGGTGCCGGTGCTCATCGCGTTGGCGGCATACATGGCGATCTACAAGCCCGTGTAGCGCCGCGTGCCACGCACGTGCATGCCGGCGGTGGCGTTCTGCGTTAGCGGCCGCTCACGACCCCACACGCAATGCGCCCGCCCGCATCCCCGGCGGGATCGCTGCGAAGGTCGTCCGCGCCGGCGTGCACCATCACCGCCGCGCCATCGGCATCGAGCAGCGTGTTTTCGCCCCGGATCGTGCCGCCGGGTGTGGTCAGGCTCAGGCTCACCGAGCTGTCCGATCCCACGATGATGTTGGGCATGTCGCCGAAGTGCGGCCCCTCCGGATTCTCCGAGCCGTGCTGCCGGCCCGCCGGGTTCCAGTGGCCACCCGCCGCGTCGAACGTCGGCTCACATCGTCCGGTCGTGTGCACGTGAAAGCCATGCTCACCCGGCGACAGGCCGCGGAGCGTTCCCGCGACGGCGATCCCGGCGGCACCGTCGGCGAGCGTCAGCGTGCCGAGCTCGCGGCCGGCGGTGTCGCGCATGACGACGGTCGCCCCAGGGTCCTGCGCCTCACCGCTGCTGGTCGAGGGCGCGGCCATGCCCGTGTCACTCGTCGAAGCATCGTCGCCTGCCTCCGTGCAGGCGGTGAGCGCAAGGCTGCTGGCGAGGATGAGTAGCGGGATGCGCATCCGGGATTCTCCAGTCGACAGAGATGAGGGTGGAATGACGGCGCAGCCGGTCATGGTTCCGGCCGGTAGTTCACACCGAGCGCGTCCAATCGTCGCAGATGGGTCGCGAGTCGCACCCGGAAGTCGGCCAGGTCGCGTCGCGCGCGCGGCGTCCACACGACCTCGGCGAGCGCGGCGACGCGCGGGAACGCCATGTACTCCACGTGCGTCGTCGTCGTCATGTACTCGGTCCAGAGCTGTGCCTGGGCACCGAGAATGTGGTGATGGAACTCGGGCTCGAGATCCGGCGGAATCGGCTCGAACGAGTACACACGGTCCAGCGGGAGGAATCCACCGATCGCGAGCGGCTCCCACTCCGTGTCGCGCGACTGGTAGTAGTCGAAGTACGTGAAGCCGGTCGGCGCCATGACGACATCGTGTCCGGCACGCGCGGCCGCGATGCCTCCGTCCACCCCCCGCCACGACATTACCGTGGCGTTCGGCGCAAGTCCGCCCTCGAGGATCTCGTCCCAGCCGACGAGCCGCCGGCCACGCTCGACCAGAAACGCGTCCATTCGGCGAATGAACCAGCTCTGGAGCTCCTCCTCGTTCGCGAGTCCCAGCTCGCGCATTCGCGCCTGAGCGCGCGGACTCGCCCGCCACTGGGTCTTGGGCGCCTCATCGCCGCCGATGTGGATGAACGTGCCGGGGAAGAGCTCGAGCACCTCCGAGAGCACGTCCTGCATGAAGCGGATCGTGGATTCCTCGGGATTGAGGATGTTCTGGCTCACGCCCCAGTGTGTCCAGACCCCGAGCGTGTCGCCGGTGTTGCCGAGCTCCGGGTAGGCGGCGATCGCCGCCTGCGCGTGTCCCGGCATCTCGATCTCGGGGACGACGGTGATGAACCGCTGACGTGCGTACTCGACGACTTCCCGAATGTCGTCCTGGGTGTAGAAGCCGCCATGCGGCGTCCCGTCGTACTGCCGCGCCGCGGAGTCGTTGGTCATGTGGCCAACGAGCGTTTCGGTGCGCCACGCGCCGACTTCGGTCAGCCGGGGATACTTCCGGATCTCGATCCGCCATCCCTGGTCTTCCGTGAGGTGCCAGTGAAAGGAGTTCAGGCGATGCAGCGCCAGCAGATCGATGAAGCGCAGCACGAACTCCTTCGGCATGAAATGTCGCGCGACGTCGAGATGCATCCCGCGCCAGCGGAAGCGGGGCGAATCCTCGATGAGCACCGCCGGCACGTGCCACTCGACGCCGCGGGCGAGCGAATCGCGAAGGTTCTCGGGCGGCAGCAGCTGACGGAGCGTCTGCACACCGTAGAAGAGCCCGGCCGGCGCCGGCGCGCGGATCAGGATCTCGTTCTCGGCGGCGTCGAGGACGTAGCCCTCGGGTCCCAGCCGCTCGAGCGCGGCGTCGAGCTGCAGGACGATGCGATTCCCGCTGGCGGCGCCGCCGGTGGTGACGTCCAGCGGGTACCCGGTGGCGGGACGCAGATAGGCGGCGAGTCTTGCGCCGATCGGCGCCGCTTCGCCACCGGCCTGAATCGTGGTGCCGCTCGTCAGCCTGAAGGTGCCATCGCGGACGATGACGGACGCCGGCTCGGGGATGATCGCGACGCGGCGCGCTTGCTGCCCCGCGAGCGGGGCAGCCGACAACGTCAGTGCGGCCAATGCAATCGTGGCACGAGGTCTCATCGAGGGCCCTCACCAGGACTTCGGTGAACACATCCGGTGCGCAACGGGACCGGCATGCGCGTCGGCTCGCTCAAGTTGCGCCCCGAACGGGCCAGTGGCAACGTCCGGCGGCATCCGACACCATCCAGCCCGATCGCTCGACTGTAGATTGCGCGCATGCGATCGCCCTCCGACGCGATGTCCACCCGGTCGATCCCGCTGGGCCGCCTCGGCCCGCCGGTGAGTCGCATCGGACTCGGCCTCGCCGCTCTCGGGCGGCCCGGGTACGTGACCGCAGGGCACGATGCCGACGTCGGCGCGGACAAGTCCGTCGAGGCGATGCGCCGTCGTGCCCACGCGGTGCTCGACGCCGCGTGGGCGCGTGGCGTTCGGTACTTCGACGCGGCGCGATCCTACGGACGCGCGGAGGACTTCTTGGCGAGCTGGCTCGCGTCGCGCGCGCTCGAGTCCGGTGCGCCGACCATTGGCTCCAAGTGGGGCTACCGATACACAGCGGGCTGGCGCGCGCGGGCCGAGGTTCACGAGATCAAGAGTCACTCGCTCGCGATGCTGCTCGAGCAGGTCGACGAGAGCCGACGCCTCCTCGGCGCGCATCTGACGCTCTATCAGATCCATTCGGCCACGCTCGAGAGCGGGGTGCTCGACGATGCGGACGTTCTCGATGCGCTGGCGCGTCTGCGCGACGACGGCCTGGTGATCGGCCTCTCGCTGAGTGGTGCCCGTCAGGCGGATACGCTCGGGCGTGCTCTGGCGATCGAGCGGGACGGCGCGCCGCTCTTCGGGTGCGTGCAGGCGACGTGGAATCTGCTCGAGCCGTCGGTCGGTCCGATGCTGACCGACGCGCATGGGGCGGGCATGGGCGTGATCGTAAAGGAAGCGCTCGCGAACGGATATCTGGTCGCGCGCGGCGAGAATGACGTCGCCTCCGACGTCGGCGCGAATCCGTTCGAGTACGCGGCGCGGACACTCGCGCGCGAAGCGCACGAACTCGGCATTGCGACGGACACCCTCGCCCTGGCCGCCGTGCTCGCGCAACCGTGGGTGGACTGCGTGCTCTCCGGCGCCGTTCGTGTCGAGCATCTCGACACGAACCTCGCCGCGCTCGGGACGGTAGTGCCACCCGAGGTGATGGACCGGCTCCGTTCGCTGGCGGTGCCCGCCGAGGAGTACTGGCGGCGACGCGGCGCCCTCGCGTGGAGCTGATTGCGCACCACATCGCCGAGACATTCGCGACGATGACCGACGGCGGATGGCGGGCCGGGCAGTCGCGGTCAGGATGGACTCCCTCGTGGCGCCCGGTGGCCGGGATGCGACTCCCGTGTGGCGCCCGCCGGTCAGGACGCGACGTCCGTGTGGCGCCCGCCGGGCCTTGGCGAATTCGTCATTGCGTCAAGTACCGTCCGATGCTATACTAATGCAGCAATTCACGTGTTCGAAGCGTGGACAAGTTCCGACGGATTCCGGGGGCCTGCCATTGCGAGCGGGCCTTTTTTCTGTTCCGTCGAAGCCACCACTCGGTGGCGCCCTTCGTGAGGGAAGTCACGAGCACGTTGCAGTCGGTTCGTATGGCATCAGGTCTCAGGACCGTGCTCCGACCACGGCAACATTCAGTTCAGGAGTTACACGATGCGTACGACCGGTACCGTGAAGTGGTTCAACGATGCGAAGGGGTTCGGCTTCATCACCCCCGCGGATGGTCAGAAGGATTGTTTCGTTCATCACTCGGCCATTCAGGGCAGCGGCTTCAAGTCGCTGACCGAGGGTGAGACAGTGGAATTCGACATCGTCCAGGGCCAGAAGGGCCCGGCGGCCGAGAACGTCACGCGGATGAGCCGCTGACGCCGAGTTTTCCGTCCCATCGATGGCCGCGCCGCCTCGCGACGCGCCCTCGATGATTCGAGCGCCGGATGGTGGACGCAAGTCCCCTTCCGGCGCTCGTTCCGTTTTCCCGAACCTCCACCCAGCAACGTCTACTTCGCCGCCGGCGTCTTCGGCGCCGGTCAAGGATCAGATGAAACAGGAAGCAATTCAACTCGAGGGAGTCGTCACGGACGTGCTGCCGAGCGCCATGTTCCGCGTCGATCTCGAGAATGGGCACAAGCTGCTGGCCACCACGGCCGGCAAGATGCGCAAGTTCCGCATCCGCATCCTCGCCGGTGACCGCGTCACGGTGGAGGTCTCGCCCTACGACCTCACGCGTGGCCGCATCACCTTCCGTCACAAGTGAGGGCCACCGCATGACTTTCCCCGACCGCATCGATGCCCGGTGGATCGCCTCGCTCACGAACGAGGAGCTGCAGCAGGCCGAGTCGGAGCTGCGCGTGAGCTTCGCCGAGCAGGAGACGCTCGAGAAGCAGCGCCGCGGCTCGCGATACGAGCTGCTGCGAGGGCCGGAGGTGCTGACCAGTGCGTGGCTGCGCTGGTCGATGGTGAGCAATGCCACGCGCGCGCGGGGACTTTCCGTAGTGCATCGGAGCTGACGGCCCACCGCGCAGGCGCCGGCTTCATCGCGCCGCGCTAGCGAGCTCCCGCACGACCCCAGCCAACGCCCGAACACGCGCCGCGTCGGGCGACCCCTGCGCCTCGCGCTCGAGCTGCGCCGCCAGCTCGCTCAGCGCTGTCCGACGCGCTGGCCCCGCGAGCCGTTCTGCCCGCCCCAGCGCGTCAATCACGCTCGTCGCCCAGGATTGGCGCAGCCGGTCCGTGCGCACCAGCCCGTCCACGTACGCCCGCGCCACCACGAAGGTCGCCGGCCACTCGAACCGCATCTGCGTCTGCGCGTTGAAGCGGTCCATTCGCACCAGCTTCGCCGCGTCGATCTCGTTCTGTGTCAGGAACTCGCTTGGCCGCAGCTCGAAGACATCGAGCCCGCGCGCGATCTCCGACCCATAGATCTGGCCGTTGTACCAGTACGCCGACCAGTAGCCGCCGAGCATGAGCTGGGTCGCGCTCAGCGGACCGCGATCGAAGTACGCGATCTCGACCGGCCGGGCGGGATCCGTGAAGTCGAACACCGAGATGCCGCCCTGATACCAGGCCTGGACCATGATGTCCCGGCCGGGAACCGGAATCATCGAGCCGTTGTGCGCCACGCAGTTCTCCTGCGCTGTCTGCGGTGCGGGCAGCTTGTAATAGCTCTCGAGGCGCAGCGTGCTGTCACGGAGCGTGAAGATCGCGTTCGCACCCCACTCCGGCCGATCGGTCGCGCGGCACCGCGGCGCGGTCCCGCCGCCCCACTCGTCTGTGAACAGCACCTTCCGGCCATCGTTGCTGAACGTCGCCGAGTGCCAGTACGCGAAGTTGGGGTCGCTCACTTCATCGATGCGCCGCGGATTCGCGGGATCGCCGATGTCCATCAGAATGCCGTTGCCCGAGCACGCGCCGGCGGCGAGGCCGATCGCCGGATAGACGGTGATGTCGTGGCACTGATTCGTCTGTGCCGTCTGCTGCGTTCCCTCACCGTGCGCGCCGCCGGGCCACAGCGCGGCGATGCCGGCGGAATCGGCGAAGATCCGGGGCTCGTTCACGATCCGCGCGTTCTGCGGCGCGGCGAGCGGCACCTGGATGACCTCGATCCGGAACAGCGAGGTGTTGGGATCCTCCTCGGGCGGCCGGCCCGAGCAGCCCGCCAGCTCGGCGGCCGGCCGCACCTGGCTCGTCCCCGACACGTAGATGTACACGTTCGCGGCATCCCGCGGATCGACGAGCAACGTGTGCGTGTGCGAACCGCGGCAGGTCTGCACGGCGGCCACCTGTCGCGGGCGCTCGATGTTCGAGATGTCGAAGACCCGCACGCCGCGGAACCGCTCCGCGCTGACCGTGTCCGCGATCCCCCCTGTTCCGCAGTCGACGCGACCGCGCGTTTCCTCGACCGACATGAAGAGCAGGTCGTCGTACACCGAGACGTCGCCCTGACCGCCCGGACAGATGTGGGATGAGCGCAGCCGCGGATCGGCCGGCGTGGAAATGTCCCAGACCTGGAAGCCGTTGTAGCTGCCGACGAAGGCGTGAGTGCCGCTGAACGCCATGTCGGTGTTCACGACGCCGAAGTCACCGGGATTCTCCGGATTGACGAACCCCCGCGGGCGCACGCGGTGCGCGACCAGCTCCAGGTTCCTGATCGCCATGCGTGCATCCAACCACCCGGCGCCGAGTCCCACGCGCGGGTCATCGGATCGTGGCGACTCCTGCGCCCCCGCCGTCACCGGCGCGGAGAGCATGACCGCGAGAAGCCCGGGCAGCAGGCCCAGCGATGCAAGGGAACGGAAGAAGGATCGTCGAGCCGTCATGTCGGATCTCTGTCGAGGTTCACCGAGGTGGTGTGCGTACCATGTCCTGCGAGCTCGATGCACGCCACGCGTCCATCGCCAGCGTCGAGTCGAGTGGCGGGTGGCGGCAGATCGCGGTGTGCTCATCCGCGAGACGTGCCACCGGGAGGGGGCAGCGCATCGAGCATTCCCTGCATGCGCCTGATCTCGGCGCGCTGATCGGCGTCGACGTCCGAGGCGATCGCGTAAAGCTCCGGGTCCTGAGCGGCGCCGGGGCTGCCGAAGAGCCGGGAGACCATGACCAGGGCGCCCTCGTGGTGGCGAATCATGAGCTGCAGGAACAACCGCTCGAATGCGACGCCGCTCGCCTGTGCCAGCCGGGCCAGCTCGTCGGCGGTGAGCATCCCGGGCATGAGCGTCTGATGCGCCGCGCCCTCCGGGTGCTCATGGGCGGCTTCGATGCCCGGCACCGGCTCGCCACGCGACCGGAGCCACTGCTGCATTCGGGCGATCTCGTCCCGCTGTGACACCTCGATGCGTTCCGCCATCAGTCGCAGGTCCCGCCGGTTCGTGCGGGCGGGGATGAGATCGGTCATTACGAGCGCCTGTGCGTGATGCGCGATCATCCCCTGCATGAACGCCACGTCGGCAGCGGCGTACCCCCGGCGCCCGGTGTCCGCACCGCGCTCGGTCGGAGCCGGTCGGGTCGCCTCGGTCGGCGCAGCAGGGCTCACACCGCCGGGATCCGGCTCACGGGTGCCGGTGGCGCATGCGCTGGCCACGCACCAGGCCGCCATGATCGGCCAGCATGACGGTCGCGTCTTCTGCTTCACCTGGGTCCTCCGGTCCGCAAGGTCTGCCCGGAAGGTATCCAGGGGACAGAAGGATTGGAACGCAGTTCCAGAGGAGTGATCTCGAAGCCGTTTCCAAAGCAGTCGTCCGGGCTTGTCGGCGACAGACCTCCGGCCGTGTGCCGTCCTCTGCGTCCAGCGCCGTTTCTCCGCGTTCCCCTGCGGTCAATGTCAGGTGGACCTGCGCGGTTGGCAGACGTGCGATCCCGACGAGTGAACCACTTCATTTGCGGGCGTCGACGCCTTCGCTCGAAGCCGACGTCGCCGGATTCGCGAAGACCTCGGCAGCGAGCGGAAGCTGTTCGTGCCGACCGAGCAGGAGCGCCGCGCAGCCGGCCTCGAGTACCTGGTCTCGATCGAGCTTGACCAGGATCTCGCCCTCCGGCCGGCGCAACGCGACCACGGTGACGCCGAATCGTTCGCGAAGGCCCGACTCGGCGAGCCGTCTCCCGGCGATCTCGCTGCCCGACGCCACCCGGACGACCTCGAGAGCGATCCCGGGGGCGAACGCGCTCACATCCTCCGCCGGAATGCGGGCGTCGCCCATCGTTCGCAGCATCTCGTAGGCATCCTGGCGAACGTCCTGGATGTTGCGCTCGACGATGTCGCGCGGCACCAGGAACCACTGGAGCACCCGAGAGAAGATCTCGATCGACGTCTCGAACTCCTCGGCGATCACCTCGTCGGTGCCGAGCGCCTGCAGTTCCTCGATTTCCGCGACGTAACGCGTGCGCACTAGGATGTGCAACCGCGGATTGAGCATCCTGGCGGCCACGACCACGCCGCGCGTCGCGGCCGCATCGGAGATCGCCACCACGAGCACCCGTGCCTGCTCGATGCCGCCGCCATTGAGCGTTCCCGGACGGGTCGCGTCGCCGTAGATCAGGCGCCGCCCGTGCTCACGTTCGGCGCGCACCACCTCCGGGTTCATCTCGATGATGACGAATCCGATGTGGTTGCGCTCGAGGACACGGGCCAGGTTGCGTCCGTTCTGCCCGAAGCCGACGATGATCACGTGATCGGCGGGCGGCGCTCCCGCTTCCGCCGGTGGCATCGCGCCCGGCATCGACTCGCCTGCGAACCGCGTCGGCAGCACGCGCTGCACGGCGGGAACGACTCGAGGAATGACGGTGAGCAGGAGCGGCATGAGGGTCATCGACCCGACGGCCGCGGTGAGAAAGAGCTGCATCCACTCCGCGTCGAGCAGTCCCACCGGCTGCCCGGCGGCGCCGAGCACGAACCCGAACTCACCGATCTGCGCGAGCGCCGTTCCGGCGAGGAGCGCCGTGCGCAGGGTGTGGCCGACGGCGAGCAGTGCTCCGGTAGCGACGACGAGCTTGAGCGCGATCACGCTCGCGAGCACGAGTGCCACCGCGACCGGACGCGAGATGACGGTCTGGAGATCGAGCAGCATCCCGACGGAGATGAAGAACAGGCCGATGAAGATCTCGCGCAGCGGGAGCACCTCGCTGAGCGCCTGATGGCTGTACTCCGACTCCGAGATGATCAGCCCGGCGATGAAGGCGCCGAGCGCGAGCGAGAGTCCCGCGGCGGCGGCCGCCCACGCGGCGCCCAGACAGAGAACCATCACCGTGAGCAGGAACGCCTCGCGCTGCCGCGTCGCCACTACGAGGGCGAGCATCGAGGGCACCAGAATGCGCGCGGCGAGCAGAGACCCGCCCACGAACAGCAACGCCTCGAGCACGGTCACCACCACCGCGGCGGCGCTCTGTCCCTGTCCGGCGAGCATCGGAACCGCGAGCACCATCGGGACGATGCTCAGATCCTGAAACAGCGAGACGCCGAGCGCCGACCGCGCGTGCAGGCTGTCGGACTCGCCCCGATGCGAGAGCAGTCGAAGGACCAGCGTCGAGCTGCTGTGCGCGACGAGCATGCCGAAGAAGACCGCCTGCGCCGCGCCCTGTCCCGCGAGCAGCGCCAGCGCGGCCACGAGCAGGATGGTCACGCCGACCTGCAGGCCGCCGCCGATGACCACCGTGCGGCCGAGTCGGGCGAGGTCCCTGATCGAGAACTGGAGGCCGATCGTGAAGAGCAGAAGGACGACGCCGACTTCGGCGAGACTCTGGACCTGCGCGACCGCGTCGATCAGCCCGAGTCCGAACGGCCCGATGATCACGCCGGTGATGAGGTAGCCGACCAGGGGCGGGAGCCGCAGCCGATCGAAGACCAGGACGGCGACCGCGCCGAGGGCAAAGAGCAGGACGAGGTCGCGGAGCAGGTCGATCAACGGCATGTCGGGAGGACTGAGGCGGTGCCTTCCCTCGAATCACCTGCTGGCGTTCACTTCTGCCGTTCCTCCTGCGTCGTCGTCACGCTCGGTTCCCCCTTGACGTACTGGTCGAACCAGCCGATCCAGCGCGCCCAGAGGTCGAGCTTGTTCTCGATCGCGCGCGGCGTGTGCGATTCGAATGGGTACACGTAGAGCGCGGCGGTCTTCCCCTTGCTGGTCAGCGCCTGCATCAGCCGCTCCGACTGGATCGGCCATGTGCCCGTGTTGTTGTCGTCGGCGCCGTGGTACATGAGCAGCGGGGAGTTGATCTGGTCGACCTTGAAGAAAGGCGACATTTCGATGTAGGTGTCGGGCGCCGACCAGATGTCGCGCCGCTCGGCCTGAAACCCGCTCGGCGTCAGCGACCGGTTGTACGCGCCGTCGCCGGCGATGCCGGCCCGGAAGAACGGCGTGTGCGCGAGCAGGTTCGCCGTCGCGAACGCGCCGTAGCTGTGCCCGCCATGGCCGATGCGGTCCATGTCGATGACGCCGAGCTTGTCGACGGCCCGCATCGCGCCGTACATGGCGTCCACCATGTTCGAGATGTACGTGTCGTTGTAGTTCTCGCCGATGATCGGGATGTCGGGGTACACGAGCGCGTAGCCCTGCGTGAGCCAGAGGTCAGACCAGCGCAGCCAGGTGAGATGGGAGTAGGCGTTGTGGTTCCGCGATTCGACCGCGGAGCGCGTGTATCCCTCCGCCGTGGTGAACTCCCGCGGATACGTCCAGAAGATCGCCGGCACCTTCTGACCGTCACGGTAGTTCAGCGGCAGCGAGACGCGGCCCTGCACCTCGAGTCCGTCGCGGCGCGCGAACGCGAAGTCGAGGCGCCGCGCGGCCGCCAGCTCGGGGTATGGGTTGGCGTTGCGCGTGAGGTTCACGAGCTCGCCGCTTCGCGTCCAGAGGTGGCTGTCGGGGAAGACGTCGCGCGCCTCGCGACTCACGATCATGCGCTGGAGGTCTGGGTCCAGCGCGACGAGCGGCTGGTCCCACGTCGACTTCGCGCCCTCGAAGATCCGCGTGCGCGCGGTATCGGCGAGCGAGACACGGTCGACGAACGGTTGCGGGCGGAAGTCCGCCGCGAGTCCGTCACCGCGGAGGTAGACCGCATCGCCGGCGGACGACACGATGGCGTAGTCGATCCCGTTCGGCGTTGCCTGCGTCCACAGATCGCCGGGACGCGTGAACAGGCTGTCGGAGTCGTGGAAGCCGACGATGATCTTCCGTTCCGGAGTCTGCTGGCGCAGGTCCCAGTACGCGAGTGCGCCGCGGCCGCCGCGCGAGACCGACGCCAGGACGTGACGGCCGTCGCGGCTGAAGCTCACGCTGCCGAGGTTGTCGGCGCTCGATGCGACGACCGTGGCGGTCGTCGTGTCGAACGGCGCGGCGAGGAGCATGATCTGATCGCCGCCGCTGCCGCTGCCGCCGCCGCCGCCGCCGCCGCCAGCGCCACCGCCACCGCCAGCGCCACCGCCAGCGCCACCGCCACCGCCACCGCCAGCGCCCGCGCCGCCGCCGCCGCCACGGGCGCGCTTCAGGAACGTGAGCCCGGCGCCATCGGGGTGCCAGGCGAGGCCGCGCAGGCCGCCGCCGCCACCACCGAATCCACCGCCGCCTTCGTTGAGACCGCGCTCGGCGAGTGTGGCCACCGTGGCGCCCTGCCGGTCGAGCACGACCGTGCGGCTCGGGAAGCTGCGGTAGCTCGTGATGAACGAGAACGGTCGCTCGATGTAGCTCGCGAGAATGTGTCGGCCGTCCGCGCTGAGCGAGATCGACTCGTACATCCGCGGCTCCCCGAGCGGACGTGGCGTGCGGCCGGACGCGAGCTCGACGAGCTGCGATCGCGTGTAGTGCTCGAACAGCGCGGCATCATGATTGTCCCGCAGCAGGTTCGGGAACGTCCGCGTCGACGTCGCCTCGGGACGCGACAGCCGCACCGTCGGCCCATCCGGCACGGCACCCTCCGCCGGCTCGGCGCCGCGATTCGCCGGCACCATCAACGTCAGCAGCGTACCCTCGGCGGTCCACTGGAGCATGCGCGACGGCCGCAGGCTGACGTCCTGCGTGATACCCACATGCGCGGATGTGCCGATCGTTGCCAGGACGCGCGCGTTGCTGAACCGGTTCGCGCGTCCCGTCGCCGGATCCGCCGTCCAGACCTCGGTGCCGTTCGGCAGGTGCGCGAGGAACGCCACGCGTGCCCCGTCCGGCGACCAGACGAGATCACTGATGAACGTGTTCGCCGGGAGCGACACGTCGCGGAAGCGCCGCCCCTCGAGGTCGTAGAAGCGGAGCCCGTCGATCCCGTACGTGTCGAGATGCCAGAGCCGGTCCGTCGCCGGCCGGAGCTCCAGCTCGGCGAGCCGGTAGGTCGGCTTCGCCATGAGCGCGAGCGTGGAGAGCTGCGTGGCGCGCGGCACGAGGAAGTATCGTCCGTCCGGCGACGGCGCATCGAGCGTCGCGAAGTTCGGGTCGCGCCGGAAGAACTCGGCGATCGGCGCGGGCGGCTGGACGTAACGCGCCGATGCCTCCGCCAGTGCCACCTGCTCCGCCGCGGCGCGGTCCAACTCCTGTGCGGCAATCGGCGTGGTGGCGAGCACGACGAGAACGAACAGCGAGGCCGCGACGGCGGAAAGGCGTCGCGGAAGCAGGCCGAGGACGGTCATCTAGAATCTCCGGAGCTGGTAGTGGCGATCGAGGAATGGAAGCCATCGCGAGGGGGGCGTCAAGGCACGGAAGGCTCGACGTCGTCCGTCGTCGCCGGAGCCGCCGCCAACGCGCGCTTCGCGATTCGCTCGATGCACCGCTACGGGCTGACGATCGTCGTCATTCCTCCTTGAGCGATCGCGCCGGGTCGATCCCCGCCACACGGCGCGCAGGCACGTAGCACGAGGCCAGTGCCACGAGCGACAACCCGAGCGCCACCGCGATCAGGGTCGCGACGTCGAACGGCGAGACGCCGACGAGCACGCCGCGAATCGCCTGTCCCGACAGGATGATGAGCGGGATGCCGACGAGCAACCCGAGCCCCACCAGCAGAGTGCCCTCTCGCATGACCAGTCGAAGCACGCGGCCGTGATCGGCACCGAGCGCCATCCGGATCGCGAGCTCGTGACGCCGGCGGGCCACGGCTCCGGACACCACGCCGAACAGTCCCATCGCCGTCAGCAACAGCGCACCCAGCGCGAACCCCGATATCAGGACCGCACTAACGCGCTGCTGCCGGAGTGATTCGCCGACGATCTCATCCATCGATCGAATGTCCGCGAGCGCCAGCTCCGGATCGACGCTCCGGACCGCCGCGCGCACTTCCGACGTCAGAGCCAGCGGCGAGCGGTCGGTCCCGAGGGCCCACGACATCGTCTCGTACGCCGCCGCGTTGTCGACGTACACCTGCGACCGGCCGTCGCTGTGGATGTCGTACAGACGCGCATGCTCGACGACGCCGATCACGGTCAGTGAATCGTCGTCCAACACGAGCATCGTGCCGACGGCGTCCCCTGTGGGAAAGAAGCGCCTGGCCAGGGTGCGATCGATCACCGCCTCCGGCCTCGGCCCGCGCGCGGGCCGCTCGAACGTGCGACCGGCGAGCACACGAATCCCCAGCGTTTCGGTCAGTCCCGGGCGCACACGAATGATGTCGACCAGCGGCGCATCCTGATCCATGTCGCCCGTGTTGGCCAGGCTGACGGGGAAGCGCGCCGCC
>CAYLPM010000545.1:0-3851 GCA_964385525.1 uncultured Gemmatimonadaceae bacterium | reverse complement strand
AGGCCGAGCTCCACGATGCGCGCGCCGATCGAGGAGATGTTCGTGCTGCCGGTCGCGCCGTAGACGAGCGCGATCCCGTAGAGCAGAAAGGCGGCGGCGAACGCACCGAGCAGGAAGTACTTGAGCGCTCCCTCCGCGCCGCGCGCGCTGCGCCGGTTCATGGCGGAGAGCGCGTAGACGCAGATCGAGACGAGCTCGATGCCGAGGAACACGAGGATGAGGTCGCGGGAGGCCGCGAGCAGCATCATGCCCGAGGCGCCGAACAGCAGCATCACGTGCGACTCGGCGTAGCCGATCCCTTCGCGCTCGTTGTAGTCCACGGCCATGGCGATGGTGAGCGCCGTGCCGAGCAGGAGGATGACGTCCGCGAGCCAGCGGTAGGTGTCGACCGCGATCGGGGAGGGTCGATCGGTCGCATACCCGCGGAGCATGAACCAGATCACGACCGCCGCCGTGATGAGCGTCAGCACGATGCTCGCGATGCCGACGGCGCGCTGGTGCGCGACCCCATCGGGCCGCCATGCGGACCAGATGAGGAGGAGCATCGAGCCCGTGAGCAGGATGAGTTCCGGCCCGAGCGCAATCACGAGCTCGAGTGGCTGGCTCAGGTCGAGCGGCATCTAGCGGGGCCCTCCGCTGCGCTGGGCCACCGGGGTGGCCGCGCGCGATTCCACGACCTCGATGAACTGCCGGGCCGACGGCTCCATGCGGCGCAGGACCGGCGCGGGATAAACCCCGAGCCAGATGATCGTGGCGACGAGTGGCGTCATCAGCAGCAGCTCGCGCGCGTTGAGGTCGGTGAGGTGCTCGTTGGCGGGTTTGTCCAGCCGGTTGAAAAGGATGCGCTGGAGCGCCCACAGCAGATAGGCGGCGGCGAAGATGACGCCGGTCGTGGCGATCGTCGCGAGCACCGGGTGAGTGCGGAAGGCGCCCAGCAGTACGAGGAACTCGCCGACGAACCCGTTCGTGCCGGGCAGCCCGATGCTGCTCAGCGCGACGAGTGTGAGCAGTGCGGCGAACATGGGCACCACGCGGGCGATACCGCCGTAGGCGTCGATCATCCGCGAATGCTTGCGCTCGTACACCATGCCGATCAGGAAGAACAGAGCACCGGTCGAGATCCCGTGGTTGATCATCACGAGGAGGGCCCCCTGCACGCTCTGTACGGTGAGCGCGAAGATGCCGAGCATCACGAACCCGAGGTGGCTCACCGACGAGTACGCGACGAGCTTCTTGAAGTCGGGCTGCACCATCGCCACGAGGGCGCCGTAGATGATCCCGAACACGGCCAGGCCGAGGATGATCATCTTGATCGTGGGGTGCAGCGCGGCGGCCGGGAAGAACGGCAGCGCGAAGCGGATGAAGCCGTACGTCCCCATCTTGAGCAGAATCCCGGCGAGGATGACCGAGCCGGCGGTCGGCGCCTCGACGTGGGCGTCGGGAAGCCACGTGTGGAAGGGGAACATCGGCACCTTGATCGCGAACGCGAGGAAGAAGGCGCCGAAGAGCCAGAGTCCCGCCGAGCCGCCGACGCGGGCATTCTGGAGGATGTGGAAGTAGTCGAAGCTCGCCGTGCCGGTCGCCTGGGCCGCCGCGACCCACAGCCAGAGGATCGCGACGAGCATCAGCAGCGACCCGACCATCGTGTAGATGAAGAACTTCAGACTCGCGTAGATGCGGCGCTCGCCGCCCCAGACCCCGATGATGAAGTACATCGGGACGAGCATGATCTCCCACATGACGTAGAACAGGAGGAGATCGAGCGAGATGAAGACGCCGAGCATCCCCGTCGTGAGCACGAGGAGCAGCGCGTAGTAGCTGTGCGTCCGGCGGCGAATGTTCGTCCAGCTCCCGAGCACCGCGAGCGGCATCAGGAAGGTCGTGAGCAGGACCATCATCAGCGAGATGCCGTCGATGCCGAGCGTGAACGACGCGCCCCACGCCGGGATCCACGGCAGCGAGACCCAGCGCTCGCCGAGCCCCGAGGCGGGATCGTACGACCACCACAAGCCGAGCGAGAGCACGAACAGCATCACGAAGAACACGAGCGCCATCCACTGCGGCACCGCATGGGCCGTTTCGACGCCCTCGGGGGTCACGGCGCGCGGGGCGAGCAGTCCGTGGATCAGGATGCCGAACGCCCCGAGCAGCGGGAGCCCGAGCAGCGCCGGGAGGATCCAGTGGTTGTAGCCGATCGAGTGGAGGAATTCAGTCATGGCTCACCGCAGAGTGAACGCGCCGAGCACGGCCAGCACGCCGACGACCAGCACCCAAGCGTACGTCCCCACCTGACCCGACTGGAGGCGGGAGCCGATCCAGCCGACCCCGCGCATCAGGTACGCACTGCCGTTCACGAACAGCCCATCGATGATGCCGGCATCGAGGCCCCGCCACAGCACGCTGCGGGAGCCGCGGACGGTCGGCCGGATGATGGTGCGATCGTATGCCTCGTCCACGTAGTACTTGTTCAGCAGCACGCGCTGCACGCCGGCTTCCGCCGGGGCGTCGACCTTGCGCGGCAGACGGGCCGGCCTGAGCACGAGCGCGGCGACGAGGATGCCGAGCACGCCCACGCCGACGGCCGCCCCGACGAGCACGAGCTCCGTCGCGTGCGGCAGGTGCGGCTCGACGCCGTTGGTGATCGCACGCGCCGGCTCGCCGACGACCGGATCCAGCCAGTCGTGCAGGAGATGGATCCGCGCAAAGGGCAGCCACTCCAGCAGCGCCGGGACGTTGAGCCATCCGCCGACCGCGCTCAGGATCCCGAGCACGAGCAGCGGTCCGGTCATGATCCACGGGGCCTCGCGCAGGTGCTTGCGCTCCTCCTCCCCCGTCCGGTTCGGGCCGTGGAAGGTGTAGAGCATCATCCGCGTCATGTAGATCGCGGTGAGGAACGCCGAGGCCAGGGCGATCGCATAGATCGCGTAGAGGATCATGGCCCCGGGGATGCCGAGCCAGCTCGCCTCGGCGAGCGTGGAGTCGTGCGTGCGCGCGAAGACGCCGGCCAGGATCTCGTCCTTCGAAAAGAAGCCGGCGAACAATGGAATGCCGGCGATCGCCAGGGTCGCGATCCACATCAGGACCCAGGTCACGGGCATGAACCGCCTGAGCCCGCCCATGTTGCGCATGTCCTGCGCGTCGTCGGCGCTGTGGGTGTGGTGATACGCGGCGTGCATCGCCCAGATCACCGAGCCCGAGCCGAGGAACAGGAGCGCCTTGAAGAAGGCGTGCGTGGTGAGGTGGAACATCCCGGCGACGTACGCCCCCACGCCAACGGCGATGAACATGTAGCCGAGCTGCGACACCGTGGAGTACGCAAGGACCTTCTTGATGTCCCACTGCTTGAGCCCGATCGTCGCCGCCACGAGAGCCGTGAGCGCGCCGACGATCGCCACCGTGAGACTCGCCGTCGGCGATAGCGCGAACAGGAACGCGCTCCGCGCGATGAGATACACGCCGGCCGTGACCATCGTCGCCGCATGGATCAGCGCCGAGACGGGCGTCGGGCCCGCCATCGCGTCGGGAAGCCAGACGTAGAGCGGAATTTGCGCGCTCTTCCCCGTGCAGCCGAGGAACAGGAAGAGACAGATCGTCGTGATCAGCGCGCCGCCGACGGCCATCCCCGCGACCGCCTGCTCCACGCCGAGGAAGCTCAGCGTGCCGAAGTTGGCGAAGAGGAGGAACATCGCGACGAGCACGCCGAAGTCGCCGATGCGGTTGACGATGAACGCCTTCTTCCCGGCGTCGGCATTCGCCTTGTCGCTGAACCAGAAGCCGATCAGGAGATACGAGCAGAGCCCGACGCCCTCCCACCCGACGAACAGCACCGGGAAGTTGGCGCCGAGCACGAG
>CAYLPM010000544.1:0-3535 GCA_964385525.1 uncultured Gemmatimonadaceae bacterium | reverse complement strand
GCGTTCGGCCTCTCGACGGGGCTCAAATACCTCCCCGGCGCGTACTCGAAGACGGACGAGGTCATCGCGCTCGCTCGCGTGGCCGCGGACTCTGGCGGGATCTACACATCGCACCTGCGAGAGGAAGGGATCGGCCTCATCGAGTCGGTGGCGGAGGCGATCACGATCGGCGCCAACGCCCGCATCCCGGTCGTGCTGACGCACCACAAGGCCGTCGGTCAGCCGATGTGGGGCTCGAGCGAGCGCACGCTGCGCATGGTCGACTCGGCTCGCGCCGCGGGCGTGGATGTGATGCTCGATCAGTATCCCTACCCGGCGACTTACACCGGCATAGGCGTGCTCGTGCCCGCCTGGGCGATGGCGGATGGCGCGTTCGAGCGCCGGCTCCAGGATCCCGCATTGCGCGACAGCATCGTGAAGGGAATCGTCTGGAACATCCTCAACGATCGCGGCGGCGGCGACCTCCGCCGCGTGCAGTTCGCGCGCGTGCCATGGATGCGCGAGCTGGAGGGAAGGACGCTGCACGACTGGGCGGAAATGCGCGGCCTGCCATCGACGCCCGAAACCGGCGCGGCGCTCGTGATCGAAGCCGTGCAGCGCGGATCGACATCGGCGATCTACCACGTGCTCGACGAGGGCGACATCGCCCGGATCATGCGACACCCGCAGACGATGATCGCGTCCGATGGCCGGCTCGTGGAGCCGGGCGAGGGCCACCCGCATCCACGCTGGTACGGCACCTTTCCGCGCGTGCTGGGCGAATACGTCCGCGAGAAGGCGGTGCTGTCGCTGGAGCAGGCCGTGCACAAGATGACGGGAATGCCGGCCGCGCGGCTCGGACTCGGTGATCGCGGCCGCCTCGCGGCCGGGATGAGAGCGGACATCACGGTGTTCGACCCGGCGACGGTCGCCGACCGCGCGACGTTCACCGACCCGCATCAGTATCCGGCCGGGATCGAGTACGTGCTCGTCAATGGCGCGTTCGCCGTCGACTCGGGCGCGTTCCACGACGTTCGGGCGGGGCAGATCCTGCGGCGGACGTCCGCGCGCTGAGTCTCGCACCCGTCTCTCCCCTGATTTTCTCGCGCGGTGCCAGCGCGCATTCTGCGGCACCGGCTGCGACGCGTAGAGCTCACTCGCCTGATGGGACCCTCGCTGCGCCATCGGGCAACCTTCGGTCGCGAACTTCTCGAGGGAGCCGATGTCTGTGGCGACGGTCACACCGATCGTGACCCCGCGCGGCTATGCTTTCGCTCCTCGCAGCGCTCCGGTCTCGACCGTTGCCTCAGGGGTCGCTCGGTCGTTCTGAAGAAGCGGAGCGATGAGGCTCCCCACGGGACGCGCTCCCCAGTTTTTTCCGCGACACGCCCACTCGCGCATGCTTCCACTCAGCAGACCCGACTCCCTCTCGGTGCCCGTCGTCACGCCCGCGCAGCTCAAGCGGGAGCGGCTGAGGTTCACCGACTTCAGGTTCATCCGCACGCCGAGCGGGCAGTGTACCGCCGAAGCGGAGCTGGAATGGGTCGACGGAGTGCGCGTCGTCGGGAAGTCGGGTGGGCAGTCCAGCGAGATGGGCGATCTCCGGATCGGCGCCGAGGCGGCGCTGCGGGCGCTGGAGAGCTTCTCGGGTGGCGCCCTGCAGTTCGAGCTGATCGGCGTGCGGCTCGTCCGCGCGTTCGACGCCAACGTCGTGATCGTCTCCGTCGGTGTGCTGCGCGGGGAGGGGCCCCGCAAGCTCCTCGGCTGCTATCTGGCCGAGCACGACCCCGTCCGTGGCTCGGTCGTCGCTGTACTGAACGCGACGAATCGGGTGCTCGGCAACTTCATCGCGACGCGCTGAGCAGTTAGTTAGTATTGTCGGCGAGACCGGCTGCCGACCGGTCACCGTCTTCGCGGGCGCTCACTGACGAGCTCGCTCGCCAACCCATCGCGATGCCGTCCTGTCCAACGGGCGGCATTGCTCACGAATCGAACGCGCCGCGAGCCGACGAATCGCGGCGGCACCGCTGAAGAGGAAGAGATGCCCAGGCTCCAGTCGCTCGCCGCCATCGCGCTCGTCGCCGCCATCACGGCCTGCTCGGCGCGCGCGCGCTCGGAGCCCGGACCTGCACCAGCGACGTTCGCGAAGGTGGACTCGATCGAGTCGGCGTCGTCCGAGTATCCATTCGCACTCCCGCTCGATACGCTGATCTCGCACGATGAGATCACCCAGCGCGCCGTGGAGGTGTTCGGCGACTCGACCGGTGCCGAGCTCGTGATCGTCGAAACGCCCGAGAGCGAGGACTCCGAGCCGATCACGTGGGACATCGACGTGCGCTCGTACGAGACGCACGCCCGTGTGGAGCACTACGTCTCGATCTTCTCCGGCGACGCGAGCACCCGCATCGCCGAGCGGCTGAGCCGCGGGACGCGGTTCGAGCCGATGATCCGCTCGAAGCTGCTCGACGCCGGCCTCCCGGAGGACATGTACTATCTCGCGCTGATCGAGAGCGGCTACGACCCGCATGCGACGTCGCGCGCGCTCGCGATCGGCATGTGGCAGTTCATGACCTCGACCGCCAAGGGCGTCGGAATGCGGGTGGACTGGTGGGTGGATCAGCGGCGCGATCCGGTTCGCAGCACCGACGGCGCGATCGCGTTCCTGAAGTCGCTCCAGCGTCAGTTCGGGTCGCTATACCTGGCGGCCGCGGCATACAACGGCGGTCCCGGCAGGATCTCGCGCGGCCTGTCGCGGTTCGCGGAGGATCTCGAGGGCATGACCGGCGACGACCGCGCGTTCGCGCTGTCCGCCACCAACTACCTGCCGAGCGAGACGCGAAACTACGTCCCGCAGCTCATCGCGGCCGCCCTGGTGGGCAAGGACCCGGCGCGATACGGACTCGAGGTCAGCCCGCTTCCGCCGTTCGCCTACGACTCCGTGCGCGTTGCCGAATCGATGCCCCTGGCCGCGGTCGCGAAGGCGAGCGACACGTCGGTCGAGGAGATCACCGAGCTCAATCCGCACTTCATCCGCGGGATGACTCCACCGAAGGACTCTTCGTGGGTGAGGGTGCCGGTCGGCCGCGCCGAGGCGTCCGCCACCGGGCTCGCGCAGCTCGGGGCCGACGACCTGGAGGCGTTCACGAGAGTGAAATCGAAGCGGGGCGAGACGTTCGCAGCCATCGCGCGCGCCCACCGGATGACCACCGAGCAGCTCGGCTGGTACAATCAGAAGGACCGGACCCGCCGCGGCGCGCTCCCGGTCGGTACCGAAATCCTCGTCCCCTCTCGCGCTGTGGTCGCTGCTGCTCGCGCCGTTCCGGACCCCGCGCTCGAGCGCTACAACTCCTCTGCCCGCGTTCACCGGGTGCGCAGCGGGGAGACGCTGAGCCACATCGCCGTGCGCTATGGCGTGTCGGTGCGGGAGATCATGCGGATGAACCGCATGTCGCGGACGATCATTCGACCGGGGCAGCGCCTGATCGTCGGCCGGTGAGGCGCGGACCAGAACGCGAAACGGGCCGGACTCCGTGATCGGAGTCCGGCCCGTCTCGCG
>CAYLPM010000543.1:0-6705 GCA_964385525.1 uncultured Gemmatimonadaceae bacterium | reverse complement strand
TCTCCACGACGTCTCCATGGAAGCTCCATGGAGCCTTCAAGCGTCGCCGGCCTCGGCGCCCCATCATGCCGATGCGCCGGAGTCGGCGCGAAGGCGACGCGCACGGCGCGCGTCGACGTCCCTCGCCACCGGAGAAACATTCATGACCACGATGCTGCCCGACAAGACCTTCTACCCGTCGCCGGAGCTCGCCGGCGAGGCGCCGCCGGAAGCGCTGGCCTACGTCGCTCTGCTCGCGCCCGAAACAAATGGGAACGGGAGGACCATCACGGACGCACTCGGCGTCATCGACGTGAACCCCGCGTCGCCGGACTACGGCCGACTGGTCGGCAAGGTGGACTTCCCGCACGGCGGCAACGAGCTCCACCACTTCGGGTGGAACGCCTGCAGCTCGCACCTGTGCGGCTACGCGGCCAACCCGCACGTCGAGCGCCGCTTTCTCGTGGTGCCCGGGACTCACAGCTCGCGGATTCACGTCGTCGACACGAAGCCCGATCCACGCAATCCCCGCCTCGTCAAGGTGATCGAGGGCGAGGAAGTCATGCGGAAGACGGGCTATGCCGCGCCGCACACCGTGCACTGCGGTCCGGACGGCATCTACATGAACGCGCTCGGCGCCCCCGGAGGCGATGGACCGGGAGGGATCTTCATGCTCGACCACGAAACCTTCGACGTGAAGGGCGCCTGGGAGAGGGATCGCGGCCCGCAGCGCCTCGCCTACGACTTCTGGTGGCACCTCGGCCACGACACGATGATCACGAGCGAATGGGGGACGCCGAACATGGTGAAGAACGGCGTCGACCCGGAGCTCCTGCTCGGCGGGAAGTACGGGAACGCGCTGCACGTGTGGGACCTCAAGCGCCGCACGCACCTGAAGAAACTGGAGCTCGGCGCCGAGCAGCAGATGGTGCTCGAGCTGCGGCCCGCGCACAATCCGCGCAAGGCGTACGGGTTCGTCGGCGTCGTGCTCAGCCTCGCCGATCTCTCGAGCTCGATCTGGATGTGGAACCGCGACGAGCACACCGGCGACTGGGCGGTGCGGAAGATCATCACGATTCCGGCGGAGCCCGCGGATCCAGCCGACCTGCCGCCGCTCCTCCAGGGGTTCAAGGCCGTGCCGCCGCTGGTCAGCGACATCAACCTCTCGCTCGACGACCGGATGCTCTACGTCTCCTGCTGGGGGACCGGCGAGTTGCGGCAGTACGACGTGGCCGATCCGATGCAGCCGAAGCTCACCGGCTCGGTCCGGATCGGCGGCATCGTCCGCCGCACCGCGCATCCGTCGAACCCGGACAGGCGGCTCAACGGCGGACCGCAGATGGTCGAGGTGAGTCGCGACGGGAAGCGCGTCTACATCAGTAACTCGCTGTACACGCCCTGGGATGCGCAGTTCTACCCGGACGGGATCCGCGGATGGGTGGCAAAGCTCGACGCCGCTCCGGCCGGCGGGATCGACTTCGACAAACGCTTCCTGGTCGAGTTCGAGGACGGCGTGCGTCCGCATCAGGTACGCCTCGAGGGCGGGGACGCGTCGTCCGACTCGTTCTGCTACGCCTGATGTTCGGACTCGGCGGATCCGTCGAATCGATCCTGGTGTTGGGCGCCGTGCACGGGATCAACCCGGCCATGGGTTGGCTGTTCGCGGTTTCGCTCGGTCTCCAGGCCCAGAGCGGCCGAGCGGTGTGGCGTGCGCTCGGTCCGCTCGCGCTGGGGCACGCACTCGCCGTCGCGTCCGCGCTCGCGGTCGCGGCGGCGCTCGGCGTCGTCGTGCCGGTGGCGTGGCTGCGGTGGATCGCCGCCGGTGCGCTGCTCGCGTTCGGCGTGTTCCATCTCGTACGTCACCGGCACCCACGTGTGGGGCGCATCGGCATGACCGTCGGCGCCAGGGATCTGACGGTGTGGTCTTTCATCATCTCGTCGGCGCACGGAGCGGGGCTCATGGTGTTGCCGTTCGTGCTCGGCGCGGCCGCAGCGCGGACGGGCGGCCACGCGGTGCATGCGCACGGGATGCTTTCGTCGTCCCATGCAGAGCAGCTCGGCGCAGTGGGAGTGCTGGCGACGCTGTTGCACACGGCGAGCTACCTGGCCGTGGCCGGCGCGGTCGCATGGCTCGTCTATGCGCGATTCGGTCTGCGGCTGCTCCGGACCGCGTGGATCAACGTGGATGTGATCTGGGCCGGGGCACTGATCGTGACGGCGCTGGTGACGCCGCTCGCGTGACTTCCCGTGCCGTGCGCTGGAGCATCGCGATCACGGCTGCCGCTTCGCCGGCTTCCGGCAACCGGTTCACCGACGACGAAACAGGTCCGGCCGGTCGCGAACGAAGGCAGACCAGAACGTGTAGATCCGATCGGCCAGCGCATAGTAGCGCTGATCGATGGCGCCGAGCTCCGTGTGCCGATAGGACTCGCTGAAGGCTTCGAGGGTACCCGCGTCGTGGAACCTTGCGAGTCCGTCGCGCTCCACTTCCCAGGTCGCGATGGCGGCCCGCATGACGTCGGCGTAATCCTCCGCGCCGAGGAGCTCGTACCCGGCCAGCGCTTGACCGGCGAGCGCCAGGTCTCGGTTGTAGAAGAACTGGTTGAAGCCCCCGTTGCACACCTCGGCATCGACCGCCCACGTGGCGAAAATGGTGCGGATGCCGACCGGGAGCTGCTCCAGGACCTGCAACACGTCCGGCTGCTCGTTGAGCCGGAATTGCACGTGATGCACGACCGCGTCGGGCAGCTCGTCCGGCGAGAGGGCCGCGAGGAGCTCAGGGGAGAGCTCACGAAACCGTGGATCGGGAAGGGGAGTCGTCATTTGGCAGCGTGCGCGGGCGTGAGCCCGCTGGAGCCCGGTGTGGAACCCTGCTTCGATGGCACCGGCGCGTGCTCTAGACGCGCATGACCGAGACTCGACTGCCCGACACGCCGTGCCGTCTCACGACCAGGATCATCACGGGGACGGCGCCACCCTGGGGGATGATCCGCTCGACGGTATACATCGAGTCGAGCAGCTTCGGGTCTGCACCGTCCGAGCCGGTCGCCTCGACGACGCTCATGTTCCCACCAACGGCGCTCTGAGAGACGTACCGCTCGATGACGGCAACGTGCCCCGGTTTCGACTTGACCACATTGCCGTTCATCCAGACCAGCAGATCGCCCGCCCGGATGTGCGCGGCATCGTTGACGGCCCTTGCCGTGCTGTAGTACGACGCGGCGCTGGTATTGCGCACCGTGTTGCTCGAGTAGGCCTGCTTGCCGCAGGCGACCAGGTAGTTGGTGACGAAGCCCGAGCAGTCGATGCCCAGGTGCTCGTCGCAGAAGGTCTGCAGCGTTGCCCGGGTCACGTTCGGGACCTTCCCCGAGCGGACGGCCCATTCGAGGGCCAGCTCGTAGTCCCGCGGCGCGCCCTTGCCCATCGCCGCCGTGCGAATACGCTCCTTGTTCGCCTCGAACCACGTGTCGTTCCTGGAGCCGCTCGACACGACGTTGTAGTCGAGCCGCTGCTCGGTGCCGTCCGTCCAGTCCATCATGAAGTACTTCCTCAGCTCGACGCAGTGCGCACCGAGGCGGGTCATCCGCGCCAGGGGATCCTCGATCGGGGCCTTGACGTTGAGATTGCGGTACTGCCGCATGAACTCCACTGGCGTCGGCATGGCTCTCCTCGCTCGTACGATGTTCCGGGTTCAGTGAACGCCGCCGCCGTTGGCAGTGATGCCTGGCTGAGGTAATGCGCACGGCCGTTCCCGCGCCGTGTCGGCCGCACTGCGCACCTCCGTCGCCGAGCGCTCGCCTTCGGGAATCCTGTCGGTGACACACGCTTCGTCGGGCGAAATCTTCGCCACCGCCCAGTAGATGCGCGTGACCTCCGCCGGGTCGTCGTTGTCCTCGCGCGCATGGACGCGAACGACCAGCGCGATCGGGACCTGTGTTCCGTCGCTCGTGGCCACCCGCCACTCGGCGGTGGAATCGAGGCTGGCCATGTGGCGCGTGACGAGCTCGTGATAGTCGAGCGGGAACGCCTGCTGCTCCGGATTCACGACGTCGATCGACTGCCGGCCCGCCTCGACACGGCGGACGAGCAGCGAGTAGCCGGCGACGCCGGGGCACACCAGGTAGGGCGTGTCGTTGGGGTCGCTCCTGTCGATCTCCTGTCGACACGTCGGGGCGCGGAGCGAGGTGTGGATCGCTTCGATCGCCGGCTGCGAGCCCCCTTCAGACTCCGTCTCGCTGGCCGGGCAGCCGGACAGGACGAGCGCACTCACCGAAATCATGACAGGGATGTACAGCCTCAAGTGCGTTCTCCAGGACCGTCTCGTGTTCGTTGCTCGCGATCACGGCAGCGGCTGCGGCGACAGCGAGTGCGTGTCGAACCGTATCCACTCTCGCGATCCGGGGATGGCACGTCAAGCAGGGGCCGGTAACGACCGTCCCATCACCGTCCGGGACAGACCTGGCAACGGACATCCGGACGACCGTCGTGGTCGTCTGACACTCTGCCCGAGCGAGGACGCTTCCGCGGAAGTGCGGTCGCGCGTCGCGCCGCATCGGCTCACGGCTCGTCGTGGCTCGGACCGTAGATCTGCGGCACGGTGGAGCCCATGGGACGCAGGTACGTCGAGATCTGGCCGCGGTGATGCACGATGTCGAAGAGGAAGCTCCAGGCCATCGGCGACGCGGGGCGCTGGCTGCCGAAGAACTCGAGCGTTCCGTTCCATCGCTCGGCGGGGAGCGCGGTCAAGCGCTCGGCAATGTCCGCGGATTGCCGGTCGTACTCGTCGAGCATGTCCTTCATGCTCGCGGGCATTTTGGGCGGCGCCCACTCGGCCTTGCCGTTCTCGAGCGCGTCGATCAGCATCTTCTCCTCGCAGACGACTTGCCAAGCGATCTCCTGCGCGGTCCGGGACTTCTCGTCCGGGCGGTAGGTCGACCCCTCGGGTATGCGGGCGAGCACCTTGCGGGTCGTGGTGGATTCGTTCGTCCAGAATCCGGTGAAGAGCGCTTTCTCGTCCATGTGATTCTCGAGTCCGGGGTGACGTGTCGGTTCCACTGCCGAACATCGAGCGTCGGCGGCAGTCGTGCAAGGGAGTACGGCGACTCGCGGCGTCGGAAGCGCGATCGTCAATGCAGGGTGCCCAGGGACGTCGGGGCCCATGCGCAACCCTTTGCGTTTCACTCGATCACGATGACCACCTTTCCCCGTGCACGTCCGGTCTCGAGGTACTCGACGGCTCCGGCCGCTTCGGACAGCGAGTAGCGGCGATCGATCACAGGAGCGAGCTGTCCCGCCGCGATCATCTCGCCGAGAAGGGTCAGGTCCTGCGCGTTCAGCTGCGAGATGAAGAAACGCATTTCCTGGTCGACGAACCACGACGTGACGACGAGGCCAAGGACGCGCGGCAACGGATCGAGCCAGCGTCCCGACGGTCCACCGACCATCACGTACGTCCCCGTGGGTGTGAGGACACCGCGGAGGTCCGACAGTGAGTGATTGCCGACGTTGTCGATGATGACGTCGTATCGCTCGTCGCGCTGCGTGAAGTCCTCCTTCGTGTAGTCGATCACGTGGTCCGCTCCGATGGACCGCACCAGCTCCACGTTCCTGCTGCTGCAGACGCCGGTCACTTCGGCGCCGAGCGCCTTGGCGATCTGCACGGCGAAGGTGCCGACGCCGCCCGCTGCTCCGTTGATCAGGACCTTCTGCCCCGGCCCGACCTTGCCATGGTCGCGCAGCGCCTGCAGCGCCGTGAGCCCGGCGACCGGCACGGCAGCGGCCTGCTCGAAGGTGATGTTCCCGGGCTTCGGGACGATGAGGCCCTCGCGAACCGTTACGTACTGCGCGAACGCACCGGTGCGAGCGCCGAACACCTCGTCGCCCGGCTGGAACCGCGTAACGGCTCGGCCGACGGATTCGACGGTTCCGGCGAAGTCGACTCCCAGCCGGATCTCCTCCGGCTTGCGGAGGCCCCCGTCGAGGCGCATGAGATACGGGGTGCCGCGCATGTAATGCCAGTCGAGCGGATTGACGGCCGCGGCGCGAATGCGCACGAGCACCTGGCTGTCGCCGGGTACCGGCTTCTCCAGCGTCTGGAGCTCGAGCACCTCCGGCGACCCGTAGTCGCAATAGATGATGGCCTGCATCGCATCGGCGGGGCGACTGCGCTTCACGTCCGCGCACTCGTTCGTGGAGCGCCAATAGGCGACGAGGCAGCCGGTCATCAACAGCAGGACGACGACGGCGGCGAGCCGGGCGATGACCCGGCGCACACGGCCGCCGCGCTTGGTGGGCTTTCTCATGCTCCGGCTCCCCGTTGCGGATGCGAGCGACGATGCGACCTATGGCGTACCCATAGGGCCTACGGGAGCGCGCCGGACGGGGTTTCACGCGGTGCCTTGCGAATCCGCCATGGCGAACCACCTCGGGGCCATGCGGCGACTCGTCGTACTCGACATCGACGGCACCCTGCGATGGCCTCGCGTGGGTATCCGAGCAGAGGCAGCAGGCAAGCCGCACAGGCGATGGCCGCGCCGGCGATGACGTCGAGGTGCAAGCGGGAGACAACTCACATCGTGCGGCGGCAGGCGCGAATTGACGCGCCCTTCACCAGCGCGTACGATAGCCCCGTCCTCCACCGGGGTCCCTCCATGCCGCTCGCGCGAATCCTCTCCCTCGCGCTCCTCGTCCTCGCCTTTGCGCCCATCTCCCTCGTTGCGCAGGCAC
>CAYLPM010000542.1:0-6489 GCA_964385525.1 uncultured Gemmatimonadaceae bacterium | reverse complement strand
CACACGCGCATCGTCCAGCACCTCACGCAGCTTGGCCACCATCTCGGCGCGCGAGGCCGTGCCCGATTGCTGCGCGCTGCCGAGCTGGCCGACCATCGCGACCGGACCGCGCACGACCATGTCGAGGACGTTGCCATCGGTCAGATCGACGAACGCGGCCTGACCCGCGAGCAGTCCGCCGGCCGGCATCACCACCACAGAAGTCACGCCTTCGTCGCGCGCGGGGGCGATCAAGACGGATGCAGGGTTGAGCCCGTCCCAGACCCGCAGGGACGCGGCGATCGCGTCCTCGCCCTGGGCGCGGACGTCGACCGTCGCCTGCACGGCGCCGATCTCGCGGAGACCGAGCGCTGTCGCGCCGTTGATCAGCCCCGGCGTCACCACCTTGCCGGTCGCATCGATGCGCCGCGCGTCGGCGGGCACCGTGACGTTCGCCCCCACGGCCACGATCCGTCCATCGCGAATCAGCACCGTGCCATTCTCGATCGGCTCGCCGCGAACCGTGTGCACTCGTCCGCCGGTGATGGCGATCGTCTGAGCACTCGCTTCGTTCGTCCGCGCCGCGAGCATCGTCGCGGCGCAGATCGCCGCGATTCCGAAACCCCTCAGCTTCGTCGTCATGGCTTGATCTCCGTCACAACGGGCACGAAGCCCAGCTCGAAGTCCGTGCGCCAGCGCTGGCTCGGGTCCAGGCGGTCGAACATCAGCGCGCCATCGATCCAGACTTTCTCCGCGCGCGCGTAGACGCTGAACGGATTCGCCGACCAGAGTACGACGTCGGCATTCTTGCCCTGCTCGATCGAGCCGATGCGATCGTCGAGACCGATCGACCACGCCGGGTTGATCGTGATCCACTTGATCGCCTCCTCCTCCGGCACCGACAGGCCGAGTGCGCGCCCGGCCGCGATCCCCTTTGCCGCCTCCTGGTTGAGCCGCTGGGCACCCGACGGGTCATCCGAGTGGACGATCGTGCGAACGCCGGCCGTGTGCAGGATCGCGAGATTGCCCTTCACGCCATCCATCGCTTCCATCTTGAACGCACCCCAGTCCGCCCACACCGAGGCCCCGATGCCCTTGGTCGCGAGCAGGTCGGCCACCTTGTATGCCTCGACGCCGTGGTGGAACGACTGGATCTGATAGCCGAACTCGTCGGCGATGTCCATCATCTGCGCCATCTCGTCGGCGCGATAACAGTGATTGTGGACGAGAATGTTGCCGCGCAGCACGTCGGCGAGAGTCTCCAGTCCGAGATCGCGCTGCGGCGGATCACCGTTCGGATTCGCGAGCCACGCGTCCCACTTGCGGCGATACGCCTCGGCGTTGATCCAGGCCGCGCGATAGCCCGCGACGTTTCCCATGCGCGTGGAAGGACCGCGGCTCGCATAGACGCGCTTCGGGTTCTCGCCGCACGCCATCTTCAGTCCGTGCTTGGCCTCGGGGAACTTGAGATCCTGCACCGTGCGCCCGGGCACGACCTTGAGGGTGGCGCCGCGGCCGCCGATCAGGTTCGCCGACCCGGGCAGCACCTGGATCGTCGTCACGCCGCCGGCGAGGATGCGCGGGAACTGCGGGTCCTGCGGCCACACCGAGTGCTCCGCCCAGACATTCGCGGTGACGGGATTCGTCATCTCGTTCCCGTCCGACAGCGCGTCCACGCCAGGTGCAGCGTACACGCCGAGGTGGGAATGGTTGTCGATGATCCCCGGGGTCACCCACTTGTTGCTGCCGTCGATGACCGTCGCTCCGGCGGGCTCATCGACCGTCTGACCGACGGCCATGATCTTCCCGTCGCGCATGAGCACGGCGCCGTTGCGGATGACCGGGCCCGCGGCCGTCAGAATGTTGACGTTCCGGATCACGGTCGGCGTCGAGGGCCGAGCGGTATAGGTACTCTCGAAGGGATCCTGATTCGGTCGGGATAGGGCGCCGGCGCCCGGATCGCGGGAAGAGCCCGACGACGTGGCCGGCTGCGGGCCCTGCGTCGAGTTGGCGGCGGTCGATGGCGCGCACGCGGTGATCGCGGCGGCGCCGAGCAACAGAACGAGACGCATGGAGTAGGGAATCCTCCCGTGAGAGGTGAAGGAATGGGTCACCGGGCGAACAATCGCTCGGGATTCGTTTCGACTGCCGAGCGCTTCACCTGGTCGGGAAGCGAGAGTGCCAGAAACTGATCGACGTTCGTTCTCATGCTCGCGACACCGGGACTCGGCCAATCGGTACCCCACAGCAGCTTGCGCTCGAGCTCGGCCAACCGCGGAAAGTACTCGAGCAATTGCTTCGGCGGGATTCCCGACAGATCGAACCACACGTTGCGGTGTCGGCGCAGGATGAAGAACGCCTCCGTCATATACAGCGGGCGGCCGCCGTGCGCCATGATGATCTGGAGATCGGGGAAGTCGATCGCGACGTCGTCGAGCTCCATCGGGTTCCCGAACTTGCTCCGGGCGCCCGGGAAAATGCTGGTCCCCGTATGGATCATGACCGGCATCCCGTGCCGCTCGCACTCGCCGTAGATCGTCGCCAGGGCGTCGAGCCCCTCGGCATGGGCGTTGGCGGGCAGGCGCTGGTGATTGGGATGGATCTTGAGCACCCGCGTACCGAGCTCGACGAGCCGCGCCATGTCGCCCTTCGCATCGGTCGTCAGCAGCGGGTGAACCCCTCCATAGGGCAGGAGCCGCCCGGGCGCCGCCTCCGCGTAGCGCGCGGCGAACTCGTTGGTGTAGTCGGTGAACCCCATCAGATCGGGGCTCGGATAGTTCACCATCCCGACGCGGTCGATCCCGTCCTCGTCCATTATCGACAGCAGGAGCTTCGGGTCCTCCATCACCTGCATGAGGAACTCGAAGTGCTGCTCCTTTCCGCGACGCATCGTTTCGAGCGCCGCGGGCTTGAGCTCCCGCCACGGCTGGATGTGGATGTGAACGTCGGTGATGCGGAGGTCTCCGATCATCAGCGTCCCGGAAAGCTCGCCGCGCGCTTCTCGAGAAACGCGCGCACGCCCTCTGCCTTGTCCTCGCTGGCGAAGCAGAGCTGGAAGAGCGCCGTCTCCAGCTTGAGCCCTTCGGCGAGCGGCAGGCTCATCGCCGCACGCGTCGCCTCCTTCGCCGCCGCGACGGCGACCGGACTCTTCGAGGCGATCTCCTCCGCCAATTTCATCGCGCGCGGCATGAGCTCGTCCGGCGGCACGACCGCTTCGACGAGTCCCAGGCGCAGGGCTTCCGGTGCATCGATCATCTCGCCGCTCAGTATGAGCCTGAGCGCGGCCCCCAGACCGACGATCCGCGGCAGGCGCTGCGTGCCGCCGCCGCCGGGGATGATCCCGAGGTTCACCTCCGGCTGTCCGAACCGCGCCGACGCGGACGCGAGGCGAATGTCGCACGCCAGCGCCAGCTCCATCCCGCCGCCGAGGCAGTACCCGTTGACCGCCGCGATCACCGGCTTGGCGACGCGCTCCACCGCGTCGAAGATGCTCGGCGCCTTCATCACGCGGTACTGATCCACCGGCGTGCGCCCCTCGAACTCCGCGATGTCCGCGCCGGCCACGAACGCCTTGTCTCCGGCACCGGTCACGACGATCGCGCGCACGTCCGTGTCGCGACCCGCCTGATCGATGGCGCCCAGAAAGGCGCACCGCAGGGCGCCGTTCAGGGCATTGCGTTTCTCGGGTCGGTTGAGCGTGAGGACGCTTACGTGCCCGCGCTTGTCCTGCTTCACCAGGTCAGCATCGCTCATCGGACGTTCTCGCTGGTCGTGTCATTGGAGGGTGCGTGTTGCAGTGCTCTGCGCTACCACGTTCTGAAACTCGCGTGCGAAGCGAAGCGGAGCCGAGGATCTGCGTCATCGGCGCAGTCTGCGTTCCGCTTCGAGATCGTCCCCGGTGCCGGATCCGCGCTCCGCGTCAGTCCTCGCCCCACGAATGGAATCCCTCGCCGGTCTTCTTCCCGAGCTTCCCCTCGGCCACCATCCGCCGGAGCAGCGCCGGCGCCCGGTACGTCTCGTCGCCGAGCGTCGCGTGCAGATGATCGGCGATCGCGAGCCGCACATCGAGCCCGACCAGATCCGTGAGCCGCAGCGGACCCATGGGATGATTGTAGCCAAGCTCCATCGCGCGGTCGATGTCCTCGGCGCTGGCAACGTCCTGCTCGAGCATGCGGATCGCCTCCAGTCCGAGCACGACTCCGAGGCGGCTCGTCGCGAAGCCGGGAGTGTCGCGCACGACGATCGTCGTCTTGCCGAGCGCCTCGGCGAAGCTCCGCGCGCGCTCGACGGTCTCGTCGCTCGTCTCCGCGCCACGAACGATCTCGACCAGGCGCATGACCGGAACCGGGTTGAAGAAGTGCAGTCCCAGCAGTCGTGCCGGCCGCTCGACGCCGCGCGCGATCTCGCCGATCGAGAGCGACGACGTATTGCTCGCCAGTATCGCGTCGCGCGTGACCTCGCGCTCGGCCGCCGCCAGCACCTCCTGCTTGAGCTCGAGACGTTCGGGAACGGCCTCGATCACCAGTCCGGCGCCGGTGCACGCCTTCGCCAGCGAGTCCGGCGCGCCGAGGCGGTCGAGCGCGGCGTCGCGGCTCTCCGGAGTCGCCTTGCCACGCTCGATCGCCCTGGCGAACGAGCTTCGGATTCGCTCCAGCGCGCGCTCCCGGGCCTTCACATCCGCATCGAAGAGCCGGACCTCGTACCCCGCCGCCGCGCTCACGTAGGCGATGCCGTGCCCCATCGTACCGGCGCCGATGATCGCGACCACCGGCTTTCCCGTCATGCGACCGCGGTGACGACAGGGAAGACTTCGGCCATGTCGTCGGTACAAATGCCATCCACGCCCATGCCCGCCAGCACTTCGGCCTCCGCGCGGTGGTTGACCGTCCAGGCGATCACGCGCCCACCGACCCCATGCACGCGCCGAACGACCTCCTCGTCGACGAACTGCCGCTCCAGCCAGTAGTCGCGGGCGCCCACTCGCTGGAGCTCCTCGCCCGGCTCGAGCAGATACGCGGCGATCAGGATCCCCGTGTCCAGCTCGGGGGCGATCTCGTGCACGCGGCGTACGACCCGGTGATCGAAGCAGTGAATCGCGCTGCGCGTCTTCGACCGGCGAACGCAGTCCACGACCGCCTGCTCGATGCGGCGGCCCTTGATCTCGACGTAGACCATCGCGCGGTCCCCGATCGCGTCGAGCACGGCGTCGAGGGTGGGGATCGCCACGTCGCCGTCTACGCGGAAGCGCGCGACCTCGGTTGCCGAGAGGTCGGCGATGCGGCGGCCGGCGAGCTCCGGCCGCGGGGCGATGCCGTGCAGCACCGGATCGTGATGGACGACCACGACGCCGTCCGACGTGGCGTGCACGTCGAGCTCCACGGCATCGGCGCCCAGCTCGAGCGCCCGGAGAAACGAGGGCATCGTGTTCTCCGGGTGCTCGCGCGGCGTGCCGCGGTGGGCGATCACCTCCGGGCGGTGCACGCGCGTCATCAGTTGTTCGAATCCAGCTTCTTCGGCTGAATCCAGTCGTTCTCCTTGAAGATGTTGCGCAGGAGCTCGCGATCCTCGGCCGTCGGCATCACCGACGCGACGTACGTCTTGTACTTCTCGGGCTCGATCGGCTCGCCCTCGATCGTGAAGCACTGCTTCTTGTAGCGTCCGATCCGGCGGTTGAACTTGATGTCGGGGATGCGGAGCTTCGGCTGGTCGTCCGGCACGTAGGTGTTCAGCCGGTCGATGAGCCCCTGGACTTCCTGCCGGTAGAGCTCCCGCGCGGCCTCGTTCAGCTCGGCGGGGTCGGCCGGCTGCGGATTCGTGCGCTCGTCGAACCGCCCCTTGAGCCCCCACGTGTAGGCCCACTGCGCGGACGACGACTGGTCCGTTCCGAAGAGGTCGAACGCGGTCGAGACCCACTTGTTGAAGTACCGCTGCATGATCTGCACGGGAATCCTGCGCGCCTTGATGATCCGCAGCAGCCCGTTGTTGCCGGTGCCGAGATGGTACGACTCCTCCTTGAGCATCGGCTTCATGGAGCGCGACAGCGGCGCGAATCCAGACGTCGACAGCATCTGGAGCTGGTACTTGCCGTCGCGGTCGATGAACTCCGTGTAGGCGAAGAAGTCGAGCCAATTCTCCACCGCCTCGTTGAACGATCCGAGCAGACGCTCCTGCTCCTCCGCGCGCCGCTCGAGCAGCTTCTCGGCCTCCCGGCGTCCTTCATCTCCGAAGTGCGAGATGAGCAGATACGACATCTGCCAGCCGTGACGCATCTCCTCCGCCATCACGCGGTAGATCGAGAGCAGGTCGTAGTCCGACGGTGCGTTGTGCAGGAGACTCCGCTGCTGCTCCACCGAGGCGAACTCCGTATCGCCCTGATAGATGATCAGCGTCTGGAGCGCGTCGCGAATGCGCTGATCGGGAATGTGCATGACGGTCGGCCATTTCCGCTGGCCGGCGTAGTGCCCGAACTCGACCTCGGACACGTCGAGATCCGCGAGCTTGACGTCGAAC
>CAYLPM010000541.1:0-6656 GCA_964385525.1 uncultured Gemmatimonadaceae bacterium | reverse complement strand
CTCGTCGATGCAGTCGCCGAACCCGACGCACAGCAGGCGGTCGATCGTCACGGTGAGGTCGCCCACGCGGCGGCTTATCTCGGGATCGGTGGCCCTGGCCGGCTCCGTCACATCCCCTCGAGCCCGAGGTCGGAGCGGGCGCGGTCCATCACGTCGGGCGTGATCTCGCTGATCCCGTTCTCCTTCGCATAGTCGGTGTAGATGCGCTTCACCATGCCGCGAACGAATCCGGGCACGCGCTCGAGTCGCGCTGCGCTCTCGGCGCTCCATCGCGGACGCCCGGACGGCGGAGTGCCATGGGACTTTACCGGCGCGTCGCCCGCTGCGTCGGCGAATGCGTCGTCGGCGCCCCGCATCGCGCCGCGGGTGAGCTCCATCGGCTGGTCATCCAGCGTCCGGCCGCCGACCTTGACGCCGAGCGCGCCGACGAGCTGCGTCTCCATCGGGTTCGCCAGCATCGCGACGCGGCGGCCGCACGTCGGACAGCGGAACGAGGCCGCGAACGTGCCGTCACCCGGCTGCTGTCGCTCGCTGAACTCCATCTGCGCATCGCAGTCGATGCAGAGAAACTTCATTGCAGCGCTCCGAGCACGGCGTCGGCGAGTCGCGCCGACAGCGCGGGGACATCCGCCGGGTGCGCGCCCGGCGTGAAGGGAATCCGGTAGAGGAGCGGGATCGCGAACTGCCGCGCCAGCGTCTCGCCGGCCTCGCCCGTGAACAACGGCCCCACCGTGCCGCACTCCCCGCACGCGTAGCCGCTCATGTTCTCGACGATTCCGAGGAGCGGAGCGCCGGCATCGCGCGCGCAGCGAAGGGCACGCGTCACGGACCGCTCCGACTCCTCGCTCGGAATGGTGACCGCCAGCACACCGCCGAGGTCGGGCACGAGCGCGAGCAGGTCCTCGATGCGATCGCCATCCGGCGGCATGTCGACGACGAGCACGGCGAGCGACCCCCACACGACGTCCGAGAGAAACTCGCGCAGCGTTCCGGTCTCGAGAATCCCGCGCACGACGAAGCGTTCGGCCTCGGGCCCACGCCAGCCGAGCGGCGCGCCCTCGGCGAGAAGCAGGTCCGTCGACATCACGCGGACGCCCGCCGTGCCGACGGCCGGGTGCACGCCGAGGGCATCCACACGCAGCGGCCCGCTCGCCTCGAGCAGCCGCGCCGCCGTGGGACTCTTGAGGTCCGCATCGAGTACGCCGATGTCGCCGTGTCCACGCTCCGCCAGACCGCAGGCGAGGGCCGTCGAGACCCACGTCTTGCCCACGCCTCCCTTGCCACTCAGCACCGCGACGACGCAGCCGACATCCGCCAGCCGCTCGGCCACGCGCGCCCGCTGCGCCGCCACCTGCGCGCCGAGTTGCGATCGATCATCACCGGGGACTTCGTGATACGTGCGGAAGCTCACAGATCCCACCCCGCGCGCGCGAGCATCCAGGCGTTGATGAGGATGACCACGATCGCGATCACGTAGAACGCCGGCGGCGCCGCCGTGCCCTCGGCGAAGAACGCGTTCCGGATCATCGCCGGCAGCCGGAGCACGTTGATGCCCCACAGCACGCGGGCGAGCCAGGGGTTGTGCCAGCGCAGCAGCGCGACGAAGATCCCCAGCCCCACCAGCCCGCCAATGATGAGCCACGCCGCTGGCGGACCGAATCGCGTCGGGATGATCCCCTCGCGGAACATCACGTACGCGGCCGCCTCGTAGAGCACTGCGACGTGCAGGTAGACGAAGGCGGCCTGCCGGAACTTCACTGCGCGCATTTGGGCACTCCGGGAGGGACTGCGTACCACTCGGCGCCCCAACATCCGCCGCCCGCACGGCCGGCGCAAGAGGCTGGACGCGCCGTCCGCTTTGACATCGTGCGCTCACGGCGTATGGTAGGGTCACGCCGCATCCTACATTCACTCGACGAGTCCCGCAGGAATTCCTGGTGCCCGCTGCGTCAGCGTCTCCTTCCGCGAGGAGCACGCGCCCGCCCGCCGTGCTGCTCGTACTGCTCATCGCGTTCGTCGGCGCGATGGCGTATCTCATCGCCGCGTCCATGGTGCCGCGCGACGTGCCGACGTTCATGCCTTCGGCGTTCGATGCGGGCGACAGCGATGGGGAAGTGGGGGATCGACGCGTCGACACCGTGACGTTCGATGCGCGGGACGTCGAGCGCTGGCATTACTTCAGTCTTTCGCGAGGCGTGCCGCTCGTGCCCCCGGACACCGCGGGGTGGGAGGTCGCCGTCCGCCGCTACCATCTGGTCGTGCCCGGGGCCGCGGCAGACATGGGTCCGGTCGAGTTCGCGAGCGTGGACGCCGTACCCGACTCGGGCTTCGTGATGCCCGATGGCCGTGACGATGCCGGCCATCCGGCGATCCGCCGATGGTATCGCTACGGCATGTTCACGCATCTGCTGGAGTCGAAGCAGCACGTCTACGCCGCCCGGATGTCCGACGGCACGTACGCGGCGCTCCAGGTCCTGAGCTACTACTGTCCCGGCCCGAGACCGGGGTGCCTGACCATTCGCTACCGGCGTCCCCTATCGGGCGAGCACCGCGCCGATGGCTCTCCTCCGCGACGGCGCCACCTCGCGAGCGACGCCGAGCCGTAGGAGCGATTGCGGAACGCTCGCGAGGCCGAGGCGGTCCCGCAGGCGTTCCCGAATCATCGGGACGGCGATCGACTGATCGAAGAATCCGGCCGTCAGGCCGCTCGCGGTCTCCAGCAGCAGGATGCGCTGGAGCGACATGCCGGCGGCCAGCCAGTCGCGCGCGGCATCGCGTGGCGTGCTCACGAGGACCACGGCCGCGGCCCGCGTCGCGAGCCGCCGGTCCCGCATCGCCATCACGCTTCCCCAGGGCACGCGGCGCACTGCGGCGAGGCCCGCGCGACCGAGCGACATCGGCAGGCCGAGCGCATCCATCGACAGGCCATCGCCGATGGATGACGCTCCGCCCTCCGCGGCAGGGACGCAGCGTGTCCAGTACGCGAGCTCCTCACGAAACGCAGGATCGTTCCCATGGAGGCGGGTCCCATCCGCCACGAGCGTCGCGATGGCCGCGCGATCGGCGTCGGTGACCCGCTCCAGCCGAACGCCTTCGCCCATCGCCACCCGCTGCAGTTGCTCGATCAGCGCCTGTGACACGTCGGCGGAGCTGAACGCAGACCGCGTCGTGCGCCGCAGCGGAATCGCGTTGCGGAGCGACTGCTCGAGGGCCGACGGAGGTCGGAAGGAACCCGTCCGCACGCGCGCGAGCAGAAACGGGTCGGCGACGTCCGGGAGGAGCTCGATCCGGGGCGCAACCCCGCGAGCTGCCAGCACCAGTCTGACGTTCTCGAGCGCGGCGCCGCAGCTCATGACGAGCTGACGGTGTACGGGGTCGCAGACGGGAAGTGCACGGGACAGGTCGGGGCGAAGCTCGAGCGCGCCCGCTCGTATCCGGAAGCGCCACGGCTGCGTGTTGTAGACGGACGGCGCGAGGACCGCGTGTGCGACGACGTCTCGCCAGAGCTCGGGCGTCGCCGTGCGGACCGTGCCGGGCAGCGGTGTAACGAAGACGCGCCAGGTGTCGAGTTGCAGTCCAGTCATCCTCTGCCTCCGCGGGTCATCACCCACCTCATCAGTCCGCACGCGTCGTCGCCTCGCGACCTGTCAGCTCGTCCACATGGATCCGGAAGAGCACGTTGCGATGCGGCACCGGATCATCGAAGCGTCCCGTCTCCGGAATCAACCTCCGCATCAGCGCGACCGCGCGCCGATAGGCTTCCTCGTCGATCTTGGCGCCTTCGGGCTCGAGGGTGTAGAACGCTCCATGCGCCACCACGCTCCGCCAATCGAACATCCCATCGACTTCATCGACCTCGAACGCGACCCAGCGGCTGTGCCGCAGCACGTCGAGCTTGGCGCTCACCGACGTGCGCCCATGGATCCACCCATTCTCGTACACGTAGGAGACCGGCTCGATGCTCACCCGGTCGCGGAACGAGTAGGCGATCCGGCCCACGACGTTGCGCTCGAGGATCGCCACGCTCGCCTCCGGCTCGAGGTCGCGGAAGATGGGTACCTGGGTATCTCTGCCCGAGGCGACGGGCTCGGCCTTGCGCTCCGACTGCGTCGAATGACGATCCTCGTCCGCTCTCATGGGCATTCCTCCGACCGCACCAAGCGTGATCACTCAATTGTAGCCGCCCCGGGACCCGCCCGTCCGTCAGCGATGCCCCTACGCGCCCGTGGGCGCTTCACCGGGATATTCCCGGTAGCGCCCCGACGGCGCAGCGGACTCCACCGGGAGAAGTTCAGGCATGTCCGAGGTGCCGGTCGGCGTTTCGGGCGCATAGTCTTCCGCAGGTCGTCGTCGAACAGTCAATGTTCGGCCGGACGACTGCGTTCATCGTGGGATGGGGGCGAGGTCGACCGATGCCGATGGGGGTCCGCACAGCGTTGCCATCCGATCACCTGATCGTGGCTCGACGAGATGGTAGGTTCAGGACGGGCGCGGTGCCGTCATGGCTCCTGCCGGTGCTGCGCATCCCGCTCGCCGCCAAGCTGTTCGGCGCGAACGCCCTGATCATCCTTGCGGCAGTGGGTGCGATCCTGATCGCCGAGCACAATGCGCCGCCGGAAGCATCGAGTATCCTGATCCTGGCGCTGGCGCTCGCGGCGGGCGTCGTGGTTAATCTCGCGCTCGTTCGTCTGGCGTTGCATCCCCTCGGCGCGCTCGAAGCGACCGCCGAACGTGTCTGGAGTGGCGACCTCGACGCGCGCGTACAACCCTCGCCGCTCGCCGATGCCAACATGATGCGGATCGGGCTGGTGACGAACCGCCTGCTCGAGCGGTTGCGCGACGACCGCGAGCGCATGCGCCTGCTCGCGAGCAAGGTCATCAGCGCGCAGGACGAAGAGCGGGCCCGCGTCGCGCGGGAGCTCCATGACTCCGCGGCGCAGACGCTCGCGGCACTGGTGCTCCAGCTCACGGCCGCGGCACGCGACAGCCGGGATCCCGATCTGGCCGAGCGCCTGACGCTGGTGCGCAAGATCGCCGGCGATGTGCTCGAGGAGATCCGGGCGATCTCGAAGTCGATGCATCCGCGCGTGCTCGACGACCTCGGGCTGCCGGCGGCGCTCGAGCATCTCGTGCGACAGGCTCGCGAGCGGACCGACGTGCCGATCGACGTCGAGAACGAGCTCCCCGGGATGGACGTGCCGGCGACGCTGGGTGCCACGCTCTACCGCGTCGCGCAGGAGGCGATTGCCAACGCCGTGCGACACTCCGGCGCGGTGCGGGTCACCGTGAGGCTCCGCGGGGACCGCAACCGCCTCGAGCTGCGGGTGGAGGATGACGGCAGCGGATTCGACGTCGCACGCGCCGAAGCGGAGCGCCCGGGCATGGGGCTCTTCTCGATGCGCGAGCGGGTAGCGCTCGTGGACGGGGCGCTGCAGATTGACGCGGCTCCGGGACGCGGTACCCGGATCATCGCGTCCGTTCCAGTGACCCAGTGAGTGGAGCCATGAGCGTCGACATCATTCGCGTCGTGCTTGCCGATGACCACGCGGTCGTTCGGGCGGGACTCAAGGCCGTGCTCGGTGCCGCGAAGGACATCCATGTGATCGGCGAGGCCTCGAATGGCCGCGAGGCGATCGACATGGTCGTGCGGCTCGATCCGGATGTGGTGGTGATGGATCTCTCGATGGGAGAGATGGATGGCGTTACCGCCACGAAGGAGCTGATGAAGCGTCAGGTGCGCGCGAAGGTTCTCGTGCTCACGATGCACCCGGAGGACGACTATCTGGTGCCGGTGCTCGAGGCCGGCGCCTCGGGGTACCTGATCAAGAATGCCGCCGACCGGGAGCTGGTGGATGCGGTGCGCGCGGTGGCGCACGGCGACCTGTACGTGCAACCCTCGGCGGCGCGAGCGCTCGCGCGAGGGCTGAAACGCAAGGAGGAGAACGCGGACGAGCGAGAGCGATTCGAGCGCCTGACCGATCGAGAACGGGACGTCTTACGGCTGGTCGCCGCCGGCTACAGCGCACCGGAGATCGGCGAGCAGCTGTTCATCTCGCCGAAGACGGTCGACACGTACAAGCAGCGGATCAACGAGAAGCTCGGCCTCTCCCATCGCTCCGACTACGTACAGCTCGCGCTGAAGCTCGGGCTCCTCGGCCGGTAGGTCGTCGCGCGGCAGGCGATCGGTCGTTCCTCCGTCCAACCCCGAACCGTTTGATCGCGATGTCTTCAGTTCCTTCCTCGTTTCGCCGGATCGTGGTCGGCATGGACTTCAGCGAGCCCTCGCTTGCCGCGGCGCGCTGGACCGCCACGCGGCTCGCGCCCGGCGCGGAGATCGTGCTGGTGCACGCCGTGTTCGTGCCGGAGCCGCCCCGTTTTCTACGAGGGCTCTACCCGCCGACCGACGAGCTCCGCCAGAACGCCGAGCGCGGGGCGCACACGCGCATGCGGGAGTTCGGCCCCTCGATCGGCGCAAAGCGCATCTGGACGGAGATCCGCATCGGTCGGCCCGCCGTGTGCGTGTCCCAGGTTGCGGAGGAGCTGTCGGCGGACCTGATCGTCGCCGGTGCCCACGGCGAGCGGACCGGGATCTGGAAGATGCTCGGAGGTACGGCACACCACCTCCTCCAGCAGTCGACCCGACCCGTGCTCCTCGC
>CAYLPM010000540.1:0-2728 GCA_964385525.1 uncultured Gemmatimonadaceae bacterium | reverse complement strand
GGAACGCTGCTGCTCGACGCGCTGTTCGCGATGATGCAGGCGCCGCCCGACGTCACCGTGCTCGGCCGCCGCTACCTCGGCACGTATCTGCTCGGGGCTCCGCTCCTCTACGGTTTTTTCGTCGTCGACGCGGCGTTCCGCGCGTCGGGGAACACGCGCACGCCATTCGTGCTGCTCGCGATCTCCGTCACCGTGACGATGATTCTGGATCCGATCCTCATCCTCGGACTCTACGGCGCGCCGCGCCTCGGCATCGCGGGCGCGGCGATCGCCACCGTCGGCACGCGCGGTGTCGCGTTCGTGCTCGGCCTCGTGCTGCTGCATCGGCTCGGGCTGATCCGTTTCGCACGTCCGCGGCGGCGCACGTTGGCCACCATCTCGCGCATCGGGCTGCCGACCGCGATGACGGGAATCACCTTCTCGCTCATCTACGTCGCGATCACGCGCGTGGCGACGGACTTCGGCACGCCGGCGCTGGCGGCGCTCGGCATCGGCCACCGCGTGGAGTCGTGGCTCTACATGGTCGGCGTCGGCGGCGGCGCGGCGGCGGCCGCGATCGTCGGCCAGAACCTCGGCGCGGGTCGAGTCGATCGCGCCCGGCAGGCGGGGTGGATCACGACCGGCTACGCGAGCTCGCTGGGCCTCTTCATGGCGGTCGTGCAGCTCGCGTTCGCGGAGGAGCTGGCGGGCATCTTCACTGACGATCCTTCGGTGATCATCGAAGGCGCGAGCTACCTGCGCATCGTCGCCGTATCGCAGCTCTTCCTGTGCGCCGAGGTGGTGCTCGAGGGCGCGCTCGGCGGGGCCGGGGACACCGTGCCGCCGATGCTCGCCTCCACGGCGATCACGCTGGCGCGAATCCCGCTCGCGATCTGGGCGGCCTCCCATTGGGGGACGGCGGGGATCTGGTGGACGATCTCGCTCACGGCGGTCGCGCGCGGCGTCGCGATGCTGCTCCTCTGGCGCGGCGGCCGCTGGCAGCGCAAATCAGTGTGACGATGCGCCCGCTCATCACGCTGCTCACGGATTTCGGGACGGTCGATGGCTACGTCGCCGAGATGAAGGGCGTCATCCTCGGCGCGGTGCCGGAGGCACAGGTGATCGACGTGTCGCACGAGCTGCCGACGCAGGATGTGGAAGCGGGGAGGCTCGCGCTCGCGCGCTACTGGCGTCGGTTTCCGGCGGGAACGATCCACGTCGCGGTCGTGGATCCCGGCGTCGGCACCGATCGCGCGGCGCTGGCGGTGGCGAGCGATGGGCGGTATCTCGTCGGCCCAGACAACGGAATCCTCTCGCCCGCTCTGCTGTTCGCGGGTGCCCGCGTGGTGGCGCTGCGGATCCCCTCGGGCGCAGCCGCGACCTTCCACGGCCGCGATGTGTTCGCCCCCGCCGCCGCGCACCTCGCGGGCGGTGCGCCGCTCGAGTCGCTCGGTACCGCGGTGGATTCGCCCATCATCCGCCGCACCTCCGAGCCGCAGCGGCTACCGGACGGCGGCATCCGCGGCGAGGTGATCACGATCGACCGCTTCGGCAACGCGATCACCAATCTCCTCGCGGTCCGCGGCGGATCGGTGGAAGTGGCGGGCCGCACGCTCGCCATTCAGCGAACGTACGCGGATGCGGCCGACGGGGCGCCGGTCGCGCTGGCGGGGTCCACGGGCCTGATCGAGATCGCGGTGAGGAACGGGAGCGCGGCGGCCGCGCTGGGGCTGGAGCGGGGGAGCGGCGTGGTGCACCGGAGAGGTGAGGCCTGAGGCGTCGAAGGGGTCGCGCAGCAGGGGCGCCGCGCCGCGCCCCCGCCTCACGACATTCCCTTCGCTCTTCCTCCGCTACGCGCCGCCCTCGGCTCCACGCGCTCGACCCGCTCCGTCGAGCTTCGCACCGGACCTTCCGACGTCGAGAGGCGTCCCGTGTATGTCGCCCCCGAGCGCGGACGGAGCGCGCCGGTCCCCTTGTTCAGCTCCGCGACCAGCTCGCCCGACGAGAGAATCACGAGCATCGTGAGGTACATCCACATCAGCAGAATGATCACGCCGCCGATCGTTCCGTACGTCGCGTTGAAGTTGGCGAAGTTGCTGACGTAGACGCGGAATCCGAGGGTCACCAGCACCCACAGCATGGTGGCGAGGAGCGCGCCGACGAAAACGTGCCACTTGCTCTGACCCTCGAGCGCCGGGAGAAACCAGTAGAGCAGCCACAACGTGCCGACGAGCAGCGCGAACGCTAGCACGTACTGGATGATCTTCCAGGTGAGCGCGGCCTGCGCGCCGAGCCCGATCTGCGCCGCGATCCAATCCACGATGTCGGGCCCGGCGAGCATGACGACCGTCGTCAGAAGTATGACGATGCCGGCGCCGATCACCGAGGCGATCGCGATCAGGCGCTTCTTCCACCACGGACGGTCGTCCTCGCAGTCGAAGGCGCGGTTGAGCGCGCCGATCAGCGCGTTGAAGACGTTGGAGCCGGTCCACAGCGCGAGCAGGATGCCGAGCGACATCAGCCCCGGTGCGTTCTCGGAGTAGACGACGTCGTTGATGACGCCTTCGAGCAGGCTCAGCGCATCGTCCGGTACCGCGGCCGAGAGCTGGGTCATCAGCCAGCCGATGAGCGCCTCCTTGTCGCCGACCAGGCCGAGGAGCGGCGCGAGGAAGAGCAGGAGCGGGAACAGCGAGAAGAAGAAGTAGTACGCGGTCTGCGCGGACAATCCGAGCACGTTGTCGTCGAGGAT
>CAYLPM010000539.1:0-2858 GCA_964385525.1 uncultured Gemmatimonadaceae bacterium | reverse complement strand
CGCCGGCGAGGGCCGCGTGCACGGAGGGGCGAAGCAGACCGTGCGTGTCCGAGATAAGGCCGATGACGATCGGCGCGTCAGCCGACATCGCCGGCGTCGGACGGTTCCCCGCTCCACCGCGCCCCGAGCGTATGCTCGACGCCGAGATGGTCGAGCACGCGCGCGACGACGAAATCAACCAGGTCCTCGATCCGCGTCGGCCGGTGGTAGAACCCGGGGCTCGCCGGCAGGATCACCGCCCCCGCCCGGCTCAGCCGCAGCATGTTCTCGAGGTGAATCGTGCTCACCGGCGTCTCCCGCGGCACGAGCACGAGCGGCCGCCGCTCCTTGAGCACGACATCGGCCGCGCGCTCCACGAGCGATCGCGACGCACCGACGCTGATGGCCGAGACGGTGCCCATCGAGCAGGGGCAGATCACCATGCCCGCCGTCGGAACAGAGCCGGACGCCGGGAGCGCACCGCGATCGGCATCGTCGTAGGTCGTGATCGACGCGTCCCACGCGCTCTCGCCCACCCGGGCGCGCAGCGCGGCGACCGAATCGATTCCCATCTCCGTCTTCAGCAGCCGCAGCCCGTGCGACGTCACGATCAGCATCGTCCGCCGCCGCGCCGCGGCCAGCGCCTCGACGAGCCGCACCGCGTACAGCGCGCCCGAGGCCCCCGTAATCGCGCAGACCAGCGGCCGCCCGCCGCTCACCGCACCAGCCGCTCGGCGAGCACGAAGCCGAAGAAGACGATGCTGATGACGCCGTTCATGGTGAAGAACGCCGCATCCAATCGAGAGAAGTCATCCACGTGCACCAGCGAGTGCTCGTACAGCAGCAGCAGCGCAGCGACCACGACGCCGGCGGCGTACAACCATCCCGCCTGCGCGGCGACGCCGGCGAGCGCGAGCGCGACTATCGTGATCGCGTGCAGCGAGCGGGCGAGCAGCAGCGCCGCCGGCTGGCCGAGCGTGGCCGGTATCGAATGCAGCCCGTGCTCACGATCGAAGTCGACGTCCTGGAGCGCATACAGAATGTCGAACCCGCCCACCCACGTGGCGACGGCCACCGCGAGCGCGATCAGCATCCACCACGGATCGCTCCACGCTCCTGTGATCGCGAGATAGCCGCCCACCGGCGCGATCGCGAGCCCGAAGCCGAGCACGAGGTGCGACCATCGCGTGAAGCGCTTGGTGAAGCTGTAGAAGAACACCCACCCCAGTGCGAGCGGCGAGAGCGCGAGACACAGCGGGTTGAGCTGCCACGCCGCCACAATGAACAACGCGGAGGCCACCGCAACGGCCACCGACGCCTCGAGCACGCCGATCGCGCCCGCCGGAATCTCGCGCCGAGCCGTCCGCGGGTTCGCGGCATCGATGCGGCGATCCACAATCCGGTTGAATCCCATCGCTGCGAATCGCGCGCTCGTGAACGCGAGCACGATCCACAGGAGCTTCGTGCCGGTCACGGGCCGGACGTAGCTCGCCAGCGTCGTGCCCACGAGCGCGAACGGCAGCGCGAACACCGTGTGCGGGAGCTTGACGAAGTTCGCGTAGCGCACGAGCGCCGAGCCGCCGGAGAAAAGCTGACCATCTCGCGCGCTCATGGCGTCGGGATCCCCAGCGAGGGCCACATCGCATCCACCTTCCGCTTGGTCGCCCCATCCATCTCGATCACCGCCGGCCACTCGCGGTCGAAGCCTTCCTCGGGGAACTTGCGCGTCGCGTCGATCCCCATCTTCGACCCGTACGTGAACGTCCGGCTGGAGTGATCCAGCACATCCATCGGCCCCATCGTGAACCGCGTGTCGCGCTCCGGATCGATGTTGTTGAGCGCCACCCACCACGCCTCCTTCGGGTCGCGCACGTTCACCCACTTGTCCAGGATCACCAGCACCTTCGCCAGCGACATCAGCCCCTGCCCCCAGAGCGCGTTCATCACCTTGTACGCCTGCCCGGGATACTGCTTGTCGATGGAGACGAACACCAGGTTGTGGAAGATCCCCTCGGCCGGCATGTGATAATCCACGATCTCCGGAACCGTGAGCTTGAGCAGCGGGAGGAAGATCCGCTCGGTGGCGTGGCCGAGGTAGAAGTCCTCCATCGGCGGGCGGCCGACGATCGTGGTCGGGAGGATCGGCTTCTCGCGCATCGTGATCGCGGTGACGTGCACCTTGGGGTAGAGATCGGCGAGCGAGTAGAAGCCGGTGTGATCGCCGAACGGCCCCTCGGTGACGAGCGGCTCCGCCGGATCGATGTGCCCTTCGAGCACGAAGTCGGCGTCGGCAGGGACCTGGAGGTCGCACGTGAGCGCCTTCGCGAGGTGCACCGGCGAGCGTCGCAGGAAGCCGGCGAACAGGAACTCGTCCACCGTCGGCGGCAGCGGCGCGGAGGCCGAGTACATCGACGCCGGATCGCCGCCGATCGCAATGCAGACGGGCATGACCTCGCCCCTCTCCGCCATCTCGCGCCAGTGCGCGGCGCCGACCTTGTGCCGCTGCCAGTGCATCGCGAGCTCGTTGCGTCCGAGCTGCTGGATCCGGTACATGCCGACGTTGCGGATGCCGCGCTTCGGGTCGCGCGTGATCACCATCGGGAACGTGATGTACGGCCCGCCGTCCTCCGGCCAGCATTTGATGAGTGGCAGCCGGTCGAGATTCACCTCGTCGCCGCGCCAGACGACATGCTGGCACGCCGGCTTCCCGCCCTTCACGCGCGGCGGGAACTTCCCGATCTCGAGCAGCCGCGGCAGCAACGCCAGCTTGGCGACTAGGCCCTGCGGCGGCTTTGTGTTGAGCAGCTCCGTGATGCGCCCGCCGATGTCGTCGAGCCGTTCGGCGCCGAGCGCGATGCACATGCGTCGCATCGACCCGA
>CAYLPM010000538.1:0-18572 GCA_964385525.1 uncultured Gemmatimonadaceae bacterium | reverse complement strand
CTCTCCGCCTACGGACTGCGGCAGCCGACTGGGACGGTGCACGTCTACATCGGCGCGTTCGAGTCACCCGACGCCGCGATGGCGCTCGATGGACCCGCGCGTGAGGCCGGCATCACGCCGGTCGTCGTCTACAGAATCGGGAGCGCGTTCTAGTGCGGTTGTCGAAGCTCGAGCTGCAAGGTTTCAAGTCGTTCGCGGATGCCACGGATCTCGTGTTCGAGCCGGGCGTCACGGCGATCGTCGGACCCAACGGGTGCGGCAAGTCGAACGTGTCGGACGCGGTGCGGTGGGTGCTCGGCGAGCAGCGCGCGCGGCTGCTGCGCGGCGCGAAGATGGAGGAGGTGATCTTCCAGGGTTCGTCGGCGCGCCGGGCGGTGAACGTCGCGGAAGTCTCGCTGCACTTCGAGAACGAGGACGGCTCGCTTCCCCTCCCGTTCAAGGAAGTCGTCATCACGCGGCGGCTGTCGCGCTCGGGGGAGAGCGAGTACCTGCTCAACCGCTCGCCGTGCCGGCTGCGCGACATCCACGATCTCTTGCGCGGGACGGGGTTGGCCGCCGACGCGGGCGTGGTGATCGAAAGCCGGATGATCGACGCGCTGCTCTCGGACCGGCCCGATGACCGGCGCGAGCTGTTCGAGGAGGCAGCCGGCGTCGGCCTGTACCGCGATCGGCGTCGGACGACGGAGCGGCGGCTCGAGGAAACGACCGTCGATCTGCAGCGACTCGACGACCTGCTGTCAGAGGTCCAGAGCCAGGTCCGGTCGCTGTCGCGGCAGCGCAAGCGCGCGGAGCGACACGCCGAGCTGACGACGCGTCGGTTCGCCGTGGAGATCTCGCTCACCGGGCGCGAGATGGCGGCGTGGCGCGAGGAGCTCGCGCGACTCGAGGCGCGCGTGGGCGAGCTGCGCGAGCAGCTTCCCTCGTGCGAGACCGAGGTTCGCGCCGCCGAAGCCGCGCGCGACGCCGCGCATGGCGCGCGCACGGCAGCCGAGGGACGGCGGGCGGAGCTCGCGCGCCTGGTCAACGCGCAGCGCGAGCAGCTCCTGCAGTTGCAGAGCGAGATGGCCGTCGCGGCGGAGCGGCAGCGCAACGCCGAGGTGCGCCGCCACCGCGCGGAGGAGGAACGCCGCGAAGGAGAGGAGTACGGCGGGCGCATCGCCTCCGAGCGGGCCCGCGCGGCCGCGGACCGCGAGCGGGGCGAGGCCGAGCTGCGCGAGGCCTCGGAGGCGCTTGCGCAGCAGGTGGCGCGCGAGACGGAGGCGCGGCAGGTGCTCGTCGCCACCCGCGAGGCCGTCGACCTGGCGGAGCGCGCCCTGCGCGAGACGCAGGAGGTGCTGCGGCGTCTCGACCTCGACGCGGAGCGTGCCCAGCGCGAGCTCGAGGAAGTGTCCGCTCGCTCGGCGACTCTCGAGGCGGAGCGTGTACAGCTCGCCGATGCGGCCGCGACGGCGCGCCGGGAGCTCGAGGAGAGCGCGAGCACGGTCGAGTCGGCGCGCGCGGCCGCCGAGCGCGCCACGGCGGAGCAGGACGCGCTGCACTCGGCGGCGCGCGATGCGCGCGCGGTCGAGACGGCTGCGCGCGCGGAGCTCTTCCGTACCGATGAGGCGTTCACCGCGCTGCGAGGAAGGGTCGGCGCGCTCGCGACACTCGAGCGCGAGCGCGTCGGCCTCGCGCCCGCGGCGGCACAACTGCTCAAGGAGCGCGAACGGTTCGGCGACGGCGCCGTGATCGGTCCGCTCAGCGATTTCATCGAGGCCGACCAGGGCCCGGCGCTGATCGTCGAGCGCTTCCTCGGTGCCACGGTCCACGCCGTGCTCGTGCGGGACCGCGAAGTGGCGCGCGCGATCCGGGCATGGCATGCGACGGCGAGTCCGGGCCCCCTGCTGCTCCTGCCGGTGGATGCGATGCCGGCGGACGGTGGAGCCGGCGACACGGAGACGCAGGCGCTCGCACGACTCGTGACCGCGGCGGCACCGGCGCGCGGCTGGGTGCGCGCGCTGCTGGGCCACGTGCACGAGGAGGAAGGGGGCGCGGCGTTCGTGGATGCGCGGGGCGCCGTGTGGCTCCCCGGTACCGGGGGCGGTCCGGGCCCCTTGCGCCGACGCGCCGAGTTGTTCGCGCTGCGTGCGGCGCTGACGGAGAGTGAAGCGACGCGCCAGCGGGCCGAGTTGGCATCGGAGGCCGCGCGCGACGCGCTGTCCGAGGCCGAGCGGCGGGCCGCCGTGGCGGCGGACGCGGCGGCCGAGGCGCAGCAGGAGTCGCGGCGCGCGGAGGAGCGGCATGGCGAGCACCAGCGCCGCGTCGAGCGCGTGGAGCGCGAGGTCGCGCAGGCGCAGGCTCTCGCCGACCGGCTGGCGGATCGGCGCGCGGAGATCGAGTCCCGCCACGCGGCGCTCGCGGCGGAATCGCGCGACCGTGCCGGCGTGCTCGCCGAACGCGAAGAGTCGTTGCGTGAGACTCGCGCGCGTCATGCCGGCGCCGAGCGTGCGCAGGAAGAAGTGCGCGACCAGCGCACCCGCGCCCAGGTGGGGGAGGCGCAGGCGCAGGCCCGTCTTCAGGTGGCCGCGGACCGTGAGCGGCGCCTGGGCGAAGAGGTGAGCACGGCGACGGCGCGACTCGGTGCGCTGCACCAGGAGCTCTCCGGGCTTTCCGAGGCCGACGCCGCCCTCGCCGAGCAGATGGCGACCTGGCGCCTCGACCTGGAGACGCGGCAGCACACGCTCGCCGATGGCGACGCGCGCCTCGCCGGCGCCGAGACCGCCGTGCACGAGGCCGACGAGGCGTTCACCGTCGCCGAGCATGCGCTCGACGAGCACCGGCATCGGGCCGGCGCGCTCGCGGACGAGCTGCACCAGTCGGAGCTGCGCTTCACCGAGTTGTCGGGGCGGCGAACGGCCATCCGCGAGCGGCTCGAGACCGAGTGGCGCCGCCCGCTCGAGGAGATGCTCGCGAGCGTCGAGCCGCTGGAGGTCGACGACGACACCCTGCGCACCGAGCGCGACGCGCTGCGCCAGCAGCTCGAGTCATTGGGCCCCGTGAATCCGCTCGCGATCGAGGAGCACGAGGAGGAAATCAAGCGGCTCGAGTTCCTCACCAACCAGCGCAACGATCTCGCGGCCGCCCGACAGTCCCTGCAGCTCGCCATTCGCGAGATCGACACGACCGCGCGCGAGCTGTTCCTCGAGACGTTCGCGCAGGTGCGCGAGAACTTCCGGCAGATCTTCATGACGCTGTTCGGGGGCGGTGAATGCGATCTCCGGCTCGAGAATCCCGACGCCCCGCTCGACTGCGACATCGAGATCCACGCCTCTCCGCGCGGGAAGCGCACACAGCGCATCCATCTGCTCTCGAGCGGCGAACGGGCGCTGGTCGCGCTGTCGCTGCTGTTCGGGATCTTCCTCACCAAGCCCAGCCCGTTCTGCCTGCTCGACGAGGTCGATGCGCCGCTCGATGACGCGAACATCGGACGCTTCGTTCGAATGCTGAACCAGTTCAAGACGCGGACGCAGTTCATCGTGATCACGCACAATCCCCGCACGACCACGGAAGCGGCCGATGCGGTGTACGGGGTGACGATGCAGGAGCCCGGCGTATCGTCGCTCGTCAGCGTGCGCATGCGCGGCGCCGCGGTGGCGGAGTCGGGCGACGTCGCGGAGTCGGACGCCGAGGCGGTACCGGCCTCCGCATGACCGCGCGTCGGGCGGCGGTGCTCCTGCTGCTCGCCGCGGTGCCGGTGCTCGCCGCAGTGCCGGTGGTCACCGCCGGTGAGGGCATGCGCGGCATCCGCCGCGCGACCGTGGAGGTCATCGGTCCCACCGCCGATCCGATCGATGAAGCCACACCCGAGTTCACGGTGCGGACGCGTGACCTCGTGCCAAGCGAGCGGCCGGTCACGCTCCGGCTGATGATCTCGTTGCGCGCCGATTTCTCGCCGCCACTGTTCGTCGACACGATCGTGATCGCCGACTCGGCGACGATCCGGCCGTCCCGTGCGCTGCCCGACCGCCAGCAGGTCTGGTGGCGGGCGACGGCGACGACCGCGCTCGGCGAGAATCTCACGTCGCCCCTCTACGGCCCGCGGGAGGTTGCCCCGTGGGTGGAGCTCGTCTCGCCCGACTCGCCCAACGGAACGGTGCTGGAGACGCGACGTCCGCGCTTCACCTGGACGAGTCTCCCGGTCACCGAGCCACCGGGACCGTGGAGCTACGACCTCGACGTCATCAGCGTCGGCTCGCAGCGGACGGTGATCGCGCTTCGCTCGTGGCCGGACACGACGTTCCTTCCGACGAGCGATCTCGAGTCGAACACGTCCTACCGGTGGGAGGTGACCGCACGGCTCGCGACCGGCGAGACGGCGGTGGCGATGAGCGTCAGCACCTTCGTGGTGACCGACGCGAGCAGTCCGCTGACGACGCTGCTCTACCAGAACTTCCCCAACCCATTCCCAACGGCGACGTCGGCCGTGACCTGCCTCTGGTTCGACTTGCACGAGGTCGGCCCTGTTCGGCTGGAGATCTTCGATCTGCGCGGCCACCCCATTCGCCGTCTGCTCGATGGCAGCGAGCCGATGCTGCCCGGGCGCTATGGCCGTGGCGCGAGCGGCACCCCCGGGGCCTGCGACCCCCGGTTTTCGTGGGATGGCACCGCCGACGATGGACGGGTCGTTCCACCGGGCGTCTATCTCGTGCGGCTGCGCGCAGCCGGGTTCGAAACCGTGCGGCGGATGCTCTTCCAGGGCCGGTGATGCGACTGACGACGCTGGGGACGGGATCGATCGCCATCTCCCCGGGGCGCGCGCTCGCCGGATACCTGATCGAGGCGGGTGACACGCGGCTGCTGCTCGACTGCGGCAGCGGCGTGGTCGGACGTCTCGCCGCCAGCGACTGGATGGGAATCACCCACGTCGCGCTCTCGCACTTTCACCACGACCACCTCGGCGACCTGCCGACGCTGATCTTCGCCTGGCGGTACGGGCGGCTCCCGGCGCGGAGCGAGCCCGTGGAGATCCTCGGACCGCCGGGTACGCGGGAGCTGCTCGACCGCATCGCCGCCGCCTTCGGCGCCTGGGTGACCGAACCGGGGTTTCCGCTGACCGTCCGCGAGGTAGGCCCCGGAGAGCGCGTTCAGCTTGGCGCCGCCGGAGCGACGCTAGAGCCGCGGAAGGTTCCCCACACCGATGAGAGTGTTGCATATTCCGTCGAGCGGGATGGTCGCCGGATCGTGTACACGGGCGACACCGGCTTCGACGACGGCCTGGGTGCGTGGGCCGCCGGCGCGGATGTCCTGCTGTGCGAGTGCTCCCTTCCCGACTCCATGGCGGTCCCGATTCACCTCACGCCCCGGGAATGCGGGGCTCTGGCCGCCAAGGCGTCGCCGGGGCTCCTCGTGCTCACGCACTTCTATCCGCCCGTCGAGCGCGTGGACATCCGCGCCGAGGTGGGCGAACGCTTCTCCGGTCGCGTGGCCCTGGCCACCGATGGGTGGAGCATCGAGCTCTGAGGACTTCGTATGCTCGTGGTCATGCAGCACGGCGCGACGCGGGAGCAGGTCGACCGCGTCGTCTCGACGATCGAGGAGATGGGGTATCAGGCGCGGCCGATGCCGGGGTCCCAGCGCACGGCGATCGGGCTCGTCGGCAACGACGGCCGGGTCGATGGCTCGCGCATCGAGGCGCTGCCGGGGGTGGCCGAGGTCATCCACGTCACGAATCCGTACAAGCAGGTCTCCCGCGAGTGGCAGGCCGAGGATACGATCGTGACTCTCGCGCCCGGCGTGCGGTTCGGCGGCCCCGAGATCGGCATCATTGCGGGGCCGTGCTCGGTGGAATCGGAGCAGCAGATCCTCACCGCCGCGCGCGCGGTCCGTGCGGGCGGCGCCACCGCCCTGCGCGGCGGCGCGTTCAAGCCGCGCAGCTCGCCGTACTCGTTCCAGGGCATGGGCAAGCGCGGGCTCGAGCTCCTCGCTCTCGCACGGCGCGAGACCGGCCTCGCCATTGTCACCGAGGCGATGGATGATGAGGGGGCGCACCTCGTCGCCGAGTACGCCGACTGCATCCAGATCGGCGCGCGAAACATGCAGAACTACTCGCTGCTCAAGACGGTCGGCCGCATCGGCAAACCGGTGCTGCTCAAGCGCGGAATGGCGGCGACGATCCAGGATCTGCTGCTGAGCGCCGAGTACATCCTGTCCGAGGGGAACGCGCAGGTGATCCTGTGCGAACGCGGCGTGCGCAGTTTCGATCCGGCGACGCGGAATCTGTTCGACCTGACGGCGATCCCGCTGGTCAAGAAGCTCTCGCACCTGCCGATGGTGGCGGACCCCAGCCACGGGACGGGCATTCGCGACAAGGTGACGCCGATGGCGCGCGCGGCGGTGGCGGCGGGGGCGGACGGCATCCTCGTCGAAGTGCATCCGACGCCGGATCGCGCCCTGTCCGATGGCGCGCAGTCGCTGTTCCCCGATCAGTTCGCCAGCCTGGTCGGCGAGCTGCGCGCGATCGCCGGAGCGATCGGCCGGTCGGTTGCGGCCTCGCCAGGAACAGCCCGGGTGGCGGTCGGGTAATCAATGGAGGCCGCTTCCGGAGGTTCGTTGCGAACGTCAGCCATGTTCAGCCTGCTCGCCCTCGCGCTCGGTGGGTCGTCGCTGCAGTCGCAGTCCGCCGAGCGCGCGATAGACCGCGCCGTCGCGGCGTACGAAACCATGCGAACGGTGCGCGCGACCTTCGAGCAGCGCCTCGAGAATCCGCTCACGGGCAGCACCATGCGGTCGCGCGGCGAGTTCCTGCGTCGCCAGCCGAACCTGGTCGCCGTGCGCTTCACGGACCCGGCCGGCGATCGCATCGTGATCGATGGTGCCGCGGTCTGGCTCTACCTGCCGAGCTCCAACGCTCGGCAGGCGTACCGGATGCCGATCGGCAGCGCGGCGGCCGGTACGTTCGACCCCTCGCAGCTCCTGGCGTCGCCGCGGACGCGCTTCGACATCGCCGATGGTGGCGCCGCCACCGTGGATGGGCGGGCGACGCGCGTCGTCACCCTCGTACCCAAAGCCGGAAACGGAGGCGGCCCGTTCACGTCGGCCACGGTCTGGATCGACGATGTGGATGCGCTGATCCGCCAGTTCGAGGTTACGGAGCCGAGCGGGTTGAAGCGGCACATCAGACTGCTCACCGTCGAACCCAATGCGTTGGTCGAACGGGACGCGTTCAAGTTCACCCCGCCGAAGGGGGTCGAGGTGATCGACCGAACAGGGGGGAGGTGAGGTCGAAGTGGTCGGTGGTCAGCAATCAGTGCTCGGTAACAGACTTGCGGGTAGTTCACTGAGTACTGACGGCTGAGCACCGACCACTTCGTGGTTGCGCCGTGGTTGCGGGGTGATTGCGCCGTGGTTTCGCCGTTCTGCTTTGATCCGCCCGTCCCCCGCGCTTCGCTTTGTGCTGCATCCGCTCGGGCCCGACGTGGCGGTTCTGCTTACCCTCCCTCCCCCCCGAGCAGCAGATCGATGGCCTGGAGCAGCCCGGCGTCCGTTCCCCCTCGCTCGGCCAGCGGCAGCGCGGCCCGCGACAGCACGATGTAGGCGTCGCGCGCGAGCGGATCGGCGGCGAGCGCTCCGAGATGCCGAACGATCGTGTCCGCATCGCCGCGCACGATCGGCCCCGTGAGCACGTGCGACGGGTCCCCGTGCTGGAGGTTGGCCACCGTCGCCTTCATGAGTCCGTGCAGTGCGGGCCACCCCTCGTCGTCGGGAACACCGGCTTCCCGCAGCAGGCGGATCGCCAGTGCCGCCAGCACCGTCGGGAAGTTGGCCGCGAACACCGCCGCCGCATGGTAGCGTCCCTTCTCTCCGGGCGGGATCTCGAGCACTAGCGCGCCCAGGCGGGCGGCGAGCGAACGCGCAACCGCGAGCGCGCCGGGATCGCCATCGATGCCGATCCACGCCTGGTGCAGAACTTCCGAGGCGCGCGCCGGATCGGCGAGCGACACGAGCGGGTGAAAGGTGCCCGCGGGGTGTCCTCGCTCGCGCAGCTCGTCGAGCGCGACAGGATCGCTGCTGCCGCTCGCGTGCAGAACGACGGCCCCGGGGGCCAGCGGTGCGGACACGAGCGCGCGCAGCGCGGTCTCGAGCTGCGCGTCCTGGACCGTCACCAGCACGACGGACGCGTCGTGTACGGACTGGGGAATCGGACCCGCGGTTACCCGCCCATCCTGGCCGCTCGACTCCTCGCGCCTGCCGTGCAGCCCCCGCACATCGACGCCCGATGCACGAAGGGCGCGGGCGAGCCCGCGCCCGGCTCGTCCCGCGCCCAGAATGAACGCGCGCTCGGTCAACGCGGCGAGGGGGCGCCCGAATCGGCCGAGTCGAGCGCACCCCGGCGCCGGTCGACGCGCTCGAAGAGCTCGCGCTGATCGCGTGCGCCTCGCGCGAGCTCGAGTGCCGCCGTGATCGTGGGATCGATCTCGGCGAGTCGCCTGAACTCGGCCTCGCCGCCGAAGACGTACTTCGCGACCTCGATCCCCAGCCGGCGGCTCACGAAGTCCGACGCCTCATCGTAGGAGGAGCGATTCATGTCGATTCCACGCGCCTGCATGCGTCGCCAGAGCTCGTTCAACATGGCCGGTGTGACCTCGAACGCCGGCGAGGCGATCGTGCGCGAGCCGCGCAGATCGAGCGAGTAGCTGACCAGCGCATCGAGAAACTCGGGGATGTGCCGACCCAACGCGCGCTCGAACGCGAGCTGCGGCGCCGACGGTGGCTCCTGCCCGATGATCACATCCGGCCTGATGCCGCCGCCACCATGCACGGTACGACCGAGGTCGGTCCGGAAGATCTCGGGACGCACCTCATCCACCGGTTCCTCGGCCAGCACCGCCGCGGCGCTGTCGGCGGAGTACATCGGCCGATTGATGCTCCGCCCGACCGGCGTGTACCACAGCGCCGTCGTCAGCTTGAGCGCGCCGCCGCCCGGCATCTGGAACAGGCTCTGCGCGCTGCCCTTGCCGAACGTCGTCGTGCCGACGACCACGGCGCGGTCGTGATCCTGGAGCGCACCGGCGACGATCTCGGAAGCGCTCGCGCTCCCGCTGTCGACCAGCACGACCATCGGCATCTCGGTCCACCGCTGCGGCGCCCGGTCGAGATAGTCACGGTTGGCGTCGCGCGTGCGGCCGCGCATCGAGACGATCTGCTGGCCACGATCGAGGAAGAGATCGGCGACGGCCACGCCCTGATCGAGCAGTCCCCCCGGGTTGTTTCGCATGTCGAGCAGCAGAACCCGCATGCCCCGACGGCGCAGCGAGTCGATCGCACTCGCCACGTCCTCCGCGGTGGACTCGCTGAACACCCGGAAGCGGACGTAGCCGACGCTGTCCGAGAGAAGGGATGCCTGCTGCACCGAGTTCACCTCGATCTGGCTCCGGGTGAGCGTGAACGGGATCCGCTCCGCGACGCCCGGACGATCGACCATGAAGGAAACGCGTGCACCGGGCTCGCCGCGCAACGCGCGTTGGGCATCCTCGGATGACCAGTCGCGTGTCGAGGTGCCCTCGATCTCGACGATCCGGTCGCCCGTCTGGATGCCGGCGCGCTCGGCCGGCGTGCCCGGCAGGGGCGCGACCACCACGATCCAGCCATCGCGCGGCTCGATCTGGATCCCGACCCCCGCGTAGCGGCCTGTGGTGCTCTCGGTCAACCGGCCAAGGCGGTCCGCGCTCAGATAGGCGCTGTGCGGGTCCTTGAGCTCCCTGAGCATGCCCTCGACGGCGCGCTGGTAGAGCTCGCCCTGTTGCAGCGTGTCGACGTAATAGCGCGACACGTGCCGGAAGACCTCGTCGAACAGCTCGGCCTGTGCGCCGGTGCCCCCGGTCGTTTGCGACCCCCGCTGGAGCAGCCAGCCCCCGGAAACGAGGGCCCCGACGAGAGCGGCAACGACGACGATCGCACGTGAGCGCATGGAAACCTCGAGGTGAACCGAACGACGACCGAATTGCTACGTAGAGAACACCCGTCAGAGCGGGAAAGTTTCAGGCCATCGTTGCACGAGTGGTTCCAGCACGCGGCGAAACACTTCCGTCTCGTCCGCGCCGCCTCCGGCATCGACTCGAACGATGGGGCCGCATTCCGGGTGCCCCGTCTGCCAGGCCCCCGTAAGATACGTTCGAAACGCCTCCGCGACACGATCGTGAAATTCCCCGCCGGAGCGCTCGATACGGTCGTGCGCGCCCCGTGAGCCGGCCCGCGACAGTCCCTGGCGCGGATCGACATCGAGGACCAGCGTCAGGTCGGGGACGAGTCCCCGGGTCGCCAGCGCGTTGGCGGCGCGAACCTCCCGCTCCGGCAGCGCGCGTCCGGCGATCTGATAGGCGTAAGTGGACAGAAAGAACCGGTCGAGGAGGACGATCCGACCGGACGCGAGCGCGGGACGGATCTCGCGCTCCACGAGCTGCGCGCGTGAGGACATGAAGAGCAGCGCCTCGGCGCCAGGCGTGATCTCCTCCTCGGAGTCCAGGAGCAGGCGGCGAATCTCGCCGCCGAGCGGTGTTCCACCGGGCTCGCGGAGGGCGACGACGCTCCGGCCGGCATCGCGCAGGTGTGCCTCGAGGCGGCGGAGCTGGGTTGTCTTCCCCGCCCCTTCCGCGCCCTCGAGCACGATCAACCGACCGGCGCCCACTCGCGCGTCCTATCCGAGCGTGATGATCGGGCTGGCCGAGCCCTTCTTGATCCCGTCGAGGATCCACTCGTTCACGCGGCCCATCACCTTGTCGAAGTTCTCCTGCGCCACGAGCACGCGCTGGTAGGATGCGTTGGTCTGCACCTGCTGGAGCAGCGACTCCAGCTCGCGCTCCATCTCCTCGGTGGGCTGCTCGCCGCGCGCCATCATCTGCTGCGCCTTGCCGCGCAGTCCGTCGAGGGTCTGAAGCAGCGCCATCGCCTCCGCGTCGTTCCCCAGCGCATCGTTCGAGCGCTTCACGGCCTGGTACTCGCTACTCTGGCCGATCAACCGGCCGATCTCGCGTGCACGTTCCTCCAGCATCGTCAACTGTCTCCATCGTGGGGCCGTCGCGCGGACGGCGCGGTGATCGGTTCGTCAATGCGTCCCGCGAACGGCACGCGCAAGCAGAAAGCGCTCTCGTCCGGTCAGATCGAGCAGGACCTGGATGTCCTCGTAAGTGCCGGCAGAGGCGGCGAGCTCCGCGGCGAGCGAGGCCCGGCGCACGTCGATCTCGAGCGCGAGCAAGCCGCCCGGCTCGAGCAGCCCGGCGGCGCCGGCGATCAGCGCCGTGATCGCGCGCATGCCATCGGCCCCACCGAAGAGCGCGACCGCCGGCTCCCAATCGCGAACGCTGCCCGGGAGCGACGCCGCCTCGCCGACCGCGATGTACGGCGGGTTCGACACCAGCACGCGCGCGCGCTCGTGCCGGACCGGCGCGAGCAGCGATCCGTGTCGCAGCTCGACCGGCGCGTGCGCCGTGCTTCCCACCAGGTCTCGATTGTGCCGCGCGACCGCGAGCGCGTCGGGCGCGACAGCGGTCGCGATCACCCGCTCGAAGCGTCCCTCGGTGGCCAGGGCCAGTGCGATCGCACCCGAGCCCGTACCGATGTCGATCGCCAGGCCGCCGGGCGCGAGGCCCGCCGCCAGCACGAGCTCGACGAGCTGCTCCGTCTCCTGGCGCGGGATGAGCACGCGCTCATCCACATCGAGGATCAGGTGCCGGAACGCGGCGCGCCCCGCGGCGTAGGCGAACGGCGCGCCGCGAACCCGCCGGCCGGCCGCCGCCAGCGCCGCGCTCCACATCTCGTGGCTCACCGGCGCGTCCGGGTGGGTCGACGGCCAGAAGCGCGGCACATCGAGGAGCGCGGCGACGAGGTCGCGCGCTTCCTCACGCGACTCCGGCATTCCGCCGGCGCGCAGGCGCTCGGCGAGCGCCGACACGAGCGCGCCGACGTCCCGCGCGCGAGGGAGGACCCCGACGGCTGGTTCACTCACCGAGGCGCTCCTCGACATCGGCCAGCGTGAGCGCTTCCACGAGCTCGTCGATCTCGCCGTTCATCACCTTCGAGAGCTCGTGCAGCGTCAGGCCGATGCGGTGATCCGTGACGCGGTTCTGCGGAAAGTTGTACGTCCGGATCTTGGCCGACCGGTCGCCCGTGCCGACCTGCGTGCGGCGCATCCGCGCGCGCTCGGCCTCCTGCTCGGACAGCCGCAAGTCGAGCAGCTTCGCGCGCAGCACCTCCATCGCCTTCTGCTTGTTCTGCAGCTGCGACTTCTGGTCCTGTTGCGACACGACGATCCCGCTGGGGAAATGAGTGATGCGCACCGCCGAGTCGGTCGTGTTGACGCTCTGGCCGCCGGGGCCCGACGAGCGGAATACGTCGATTCGCAGATCCTTGTCCTCGATCCGCACGTCGACGTCCTCAGCCTCCGGCAGGACGGCCACCGTCGCCGCCGATGTGTGGATGCGCCCCTGACTCTCGGTGACGGGCACGCGCTGCACGCGATGGACGCCGGACTCCCAGCGCATCACGCCGAACGGCCCCACGCCGGCAATCTTGAAGATCACTTCCTTGATCGACTTGTGCGTACCGACGGACATCGAGAGCACCTCGACGCGCCAACCGCGGTGCGCGGCGAAGCGCTCGTACATGCGGAACAGCTCGGCCGCGAACAACGCTGCCTCGTCGCCGCCGGTGCCTGCGCGAATCTCCACGATCGCATTGCGATCGTCGAGCGGATCCGGCGGCACGAGCAGCGGCTTCAGGCGCTGCTCGCACCGCGCGATCAGCGGCTCCAGACGCTCTTCCTCGGCGCGCACTTCCGCGGCCAGTTCGGGGTCGTCAACGGAAACGAGCCCGCGCGCCTGCGCGAGCTCGTCCTCGTACCTGCGGAGCTGCCGGGCCATGCTCACCACCTGCGTGAGGCGATGGTGCTCCCGCCCCAGCTCGGCGAGCCGCTGCGCGTCGCGAACGGTGCCCGGATTCGAAAGATCCCGCTCGACCTGCTCGGCGCGCGCGAGCGCCTCCTCCAGCCGGTGCCGGAGGCTCAGCTCTCCTTCCCGTACTTCTGGCGGAACCGCTCGACGCGTCCGGCGGTGTCGATCAGCTTCTGCTTCCCGGTGTAGAACGGGTGGCAGGCAGAGCAAATGTCGGTGTGGATCTCGGCCTGCGTCGAGCGCGTGGCGAAGGAGTTGCCGCAGGCGCACTTCACGGTCGCCGTCGCGTAGGTCGGATGAATGTCGGTCTTCACGAGTCCCTCTGAGTGAACGTGCACGTAGCCGCGTAATATAACCGGACGGCGCCGTAAAAGACAAGACGACAAGGCTTTGCCGCGTTTGACACGCGTAGGGGGACCACCGTAACTTGCCGCGGTCCATGACGCACACTCCCATTGCCTCCGCCGGCCGCCCGCTCGCCGCCGACGCTCGGCGTTCCGAGATCCCCATGCAGACCGACGGATTCCTCGCGACCGTTCCGCTGTTCAGCACTCTCGAGGCGGACGAGCTGGAGCAGTTCGCCGCCCTGATGCGCGAGAAGACGTACCCCCGGGGCAGCGTCATCGTTTTCGAGGACGATCCGGGCGACTCGCTCTTCGTCGTGCGCGAGGGGCGCGTGAAGGTCGTGCTGGTGGCCGAGGATGGCCGCGAGGTCATCCTCGGCGTGCTCGGCGTCGGGGAGTATTTCGGCGAGCTGTCGCTGATCGACGACCAGCCGCGCTCGGCACACGTGATCGCGATGGAGGACTCAGTCCTGCTCGTCCTGCGGCGCGAGGATTTTCGCAAGCGCGTCGAGAGCAGCCCCAGGGTCGCGTGGTCGCTCCTGCACGAGCTGTCGCGCCGACTGCGCCGTGCCGATGGCAAGATCGGCGGCCTGGTGCTGCTTGACGTCCCGGGCCGGATCGCGCGCCTGCTGCTCGAGATGGCCGAGGAGACGGGAAATGCTTCTATCGAGAAGCCGCTCACGCACCAGACGATCGCGCAAATGATCGGCGCGAGCCGCGAGACGGTGTCGCGCGCGATGCGCGAGTTCCAGGATGCCGGCTGGATCACCGTCGAGCGCCGTCGCATCAGCGTGGCGGACCGCTCGGCGCTCGAGCGGAGGGCGCGCGTTCGCGTCTAGTGCGCCGCTCGCATCGCGAGCGCGTGTGAGGGCCGTCACCCTCGTGCCGTGAGCGGCTTCCTATCGTCTCATTGACGGGCACGGCAGCATCCACCAGCCCGACGGACCAAACTCCATGAGCTTGAGGATCCAGTTCTGGGGGACCCGCGGCTCCATCCCGAGCCCGGGCCCGCAGACCGTTCGCTATGGCGGCAACACCCCCTGCGTCGAGGTGCGGACGTCGGAGGGGTGGCTGATCATCCTCGATGCCGGGACGGGGCTGCGCGAGCTCGGGCGCTCGCTCATCGCGCGCGCGAACGGTTCGCCGATCCAGGGCGACATCTTCCTCACGCACGCGCACTGGGACCACATCCAGGGGCTGCCGTTCTTCGGCCCGATCTTTCAACGCGGGAACCACTTCACGATCTGGGGCTCGAAAGCCCTCGAGACGAGCATCGATCGCGTCGTGCGCGACCAGATGTCGCCTGTCGTCTTTCCGGTCACTTTCGAGGAGATCGATGCGACGGTGGATTTTCGGGGGATCGCCGAAGAACGGTGTCGAGGAAATGGATACTCGGTGGAGGCGTTCCCCGTGCGGCATCCCGGCGGCGCGCTCGGCTACCGGTTCAGCGACGGTAACGGGACCGGGAACGCACTCGTCTACATCTCGGACAACGAGCTGAATCCGACCGCCGGCTACGACGCACGATCGGGCTGGCGGGCGGATCTCGTGTCTTTCGTTCGCGGGGCCAGAGTCCTCGTCCACGACACGATGTACACGGCCGAGGAGTACGACCATCATCGCGGCTGGGGACACTCGACGCACGAGGACGCGCTCGAGCTGGCGATGGAAGGAGAGGTGGAGCAACTGGTTCTCTTCCACCACAAGCCCGAGCGCACCGACGACGAGGTGGACCGGCGGGTGGAGGAGTGTCGTGCGTACGTGAAGCGCCGCGGCGGGCGGCTCGACATCATTGCCGCCGCGGAGGGGCTGACGCTGACGGTCTAGGCACTGGAGGTCGGATGAGGTTCGCGAGAGCGGGAGCACTGATGCTGGGCGCGGGAGCACTGCTCGTGGCACGGGGCGGGCAGGCGAACGCGCAGACGCCGGACGACCGCCCGACGGTGGCGGTGATGCACTTCGTGAACGGCGCGATCGGGCGTTGGCACGAGGAGTACGATGCGCTGCGTGTCGGGATCCCCGACCTGCTGCTCACCGAGCTCGCGGCGAATCCCGCGATCCGGGTGCTCGAGCGCGATCAGATCGCCGAGGTGCTGCGCGAGCAGGATCTGAACGCGAGCGATCGGGTGGACAAGGAGACGGCGGTGCGGATCGGCCGGCTGCTCGGCGTCCACCACATGATCTTCGGCACCTTCGTGATCGACGGGCGCGGCGCGATGCGCATCGACGTTCGCGCGGTGAACACGGAGACGAGCGAGATCGAGTACATCGAGACGGTGCGCGAGAAGAGCGACGATTTCATGGTCGCGATCTCGCGGCTCGCCGGGCAGATGAACGCCGGGATGAAGCTCCCCGCGGTGCCCCGCGAGGTGCGCGAAGCGCGTACCGAGAAGGCGAAGACGGTGCCGTTCAAGGCGGCGCTGTTGTACGCGCGCGCCGTGGCCGACGAGACGAACGGCGACTGGGCACGCGCGGCCGAGCAGTACCGCGCGGTCCTGGCGGAGTTCCCGGACTACGAGCCCGCACAGAAGGCACTCGCGCGAGCGAAGCAGGGTGCGTAGCAACGGCGGCAAGCCGCTCCTCATCGTCGCGATCGGCCGCACCCTCTCCGCCCTTCCCATCGTCTGCCGGGAAGGGATGGTGGAGGTGCGGCGCGTGCCCGCATTCCCCACGGCGGGCACGCTCGATCCCGCGCGGCCCACGGTGATCGTCCTCGACCGCATCCTCCTCACGAGCATCGGCGAGGATGCCCAGCGCGTGACCGATGTGGCGGCGATGGTGGCGCTCGTCGGCCTTGGCGACGCGGACGACGTGGAACCGCCGCCGAACTTTCCGGTCGAGCTTCTGACGAGCTTCATTCCCGGTGGCGCGTCGCCGGGCACGGTGCTCGCCCAGCTGCGCGGCGCGTTCCGACACGGCGCCGCGCTCGTCGCCGAGCGCTCGGCGCGCGAGCAGGAGGACCAGCGCCATCGCGAGCTGAACGAGCTGACGCGGGTCGGCGTCGCGCTCTCGACCGAGCGCGACCTGCTCACGCTGCTCGACATGATCCTGAGCCAGGCGCGCCGGATCACGGGCGCCGATGCCGGCTCGCTCTACCTGGTGGACCGCGTCGAGAACGGCGGGACGCCGAGCGGCCTCCGGTTCAAGCTCTCGCAGAACCACACGCTGCCCAACCTGCCGTTCAGCGAGTTCACCGTGCCGATCGATCACACGAGCCTCGCCGGCTATGCCGCCGCGACCGGCGAGCCGCTCGTGATCGCGGACGTCTACCTCCTTCCGCACGACGTGGAGTACCGGCAGAACCGCAGCTTCGACGAGAAGTTCGGGTATCGCACCAAGTCGATGCTCGTGATCCCGATGAAGACGCACCGGGACGAGATCATCGGCGTGGTCCAGCTCATCAACCGGAAGCGGTCGCCGGACGTGCGCCTCGCGACGCCGGATGTGGTCGAGCGCGAGGTCGTGTCGTTCGGAGACGATCTGATCGAGCTGGTGAGCGCGCTCGCCTCGCAGGCGGCGGTGGCGATCGAGAACAGCCTGCTCTACGAGGACATCGAGAAGCTGTTCGAGGGCTTCGTGACGGCGGCGGTGACGGCGATCGAGGCACGCGACCCATCGACGTCCGGTCACTCGGGGCGGGTGGCGACCATGTCGGTGGGGCTCGCCGAGGCCGTCGCGCGCGGCGGCGAGGGTCCGTACCGCGGGCTGACGTTCACGCGCGAGCAGCTCCGGGAGCTGCGCTACGCCGGGCTCCTGCACGACTTCGGCAAGGTCGGCGTACGCGAGCAGGTGCTGGTGAAGGAGAAGAAGCTCTATCCTGCGAACCTCGAGGTGATCAAGAACCGTTTCGAGTTCCTGATCCAGAGCGCGGAGCTGGAGTTCGAGCGGTCGCGCAACGCGCACCTTCTCGAGCACGGCACCAAGGGGTATGAGGAGCTGGTACGAGCGATGGAGCAGGCGCTGCTCAAGCGCCGCGTGCAGCTCGAGCGTTACCTGCGAACGGTGGTGGAAGCGAACGAGCCGACGATCCTCCCCGAGGATCGCTTTCAGGAGCTCAAGCAGCTCAGCGAGGCGATCTTCACCGACATCCATGGCGAACAGCGGCCGCTGCTGGGCGAGGAGGAGCTTCGGTTTCTCTCGATCCGGAAGGGCACGCTGGATGAGACGGAGCGGCGCGAGATCGAGTCGCACGTCGCTCACACGTTCCGGTTCCTCCAGCAGATTCCGTGGACACGTGAGCTGCGCAACGTGCCGCAGATCGCGTACGGGCATCACGAGAAGCTGAACGGGATCGGGTATCCGCGTGCGATCGGCGGCGAGCAGATCCCGGTGCAGACGCGCATGATGACGATCGCTGACATCTTCGACGCGTTGACGGCGGCTGATCGGCCGTACAAGCGGGCTGTCACGACGGAGCAGGCGCTCGACATCCTGCACATGGAGGCGAGGGAGGGGCAGCTCGATCGGCACCTTCTCAGGGCGTTCGTTGGGGGCAGGATCTTCACGATGGCGGCACCGGATATCGATCGACCCTGACGTCGAAAGTCATCCCGCGTCGCGGGCGAGGGATCGCTGTCCACGTGCGGATGTGTTCGGGGTTCGGCGCGTACGGTCGCGTGGCTGTCGGCTTCGGCAGCTAAGCGGCGCTTGACGCTGCGAGCCCGCGCGGCTCGGACGGTCGGAGTGCTCCGAAGGGAGAGGCCCCGCGGTCTCTTGCTACGCCGCAACGCTGCCTGCGCCAACCGCCACGCTCCCTCGGGCCGGCGATTGAACACACTCGACGAAGCATCCAGACCTCGCTCCCGTTCCGCCGTGCCGCCGCTCCTGTCTGCGCCGTAGCTCCTCCTGCGGCGCGCCTCGTGCCGGCGTCGCAGGAAGCGCGGAAGTGGCGGTCAGCGGATCAGCGGCTGTCGCTCTCGCCTCGACCTTCAGGCTCTCGAGAGGTTGCGGTGGTCGGGCTGGTACTGGGTTCGAGGCGCCGTCGTTCTCCTCTCAGCCTTTCGGCTGCACGGCTCGAGGCTCGAGAAGCACGCCGGTAGCGTCAATGCGCCGCGGCTCGCTCAGCCGACCGGAGCCGTCGGCCCGCACCCTCCACCACCTGGCGTCTCGATCGTCACCACCTGGCCCGGCTCGAGCTCCACTCGGCACTTGGCCGGCAACTCCCGCCCATCGAGCAGATTCCGCCCCGGCTTCCCATCTGCTCCACCACCCACGCCACGAGGCGCACGCGCGCGCCGCTCGGTGAGCAACGTCAGCGTGCACCGCTCGAGCAGGCGATACCGCCGGACCACGCCGTCACCCCCGC
>CAYLPM010000537.1:0-7467 GCA_964385525.1 uncultured Gemmatimonadaceae bacterium | reverse complement strand
CGGCGCGCCGGAGCTCGCGCAAGAGCGTGAGCACGTCGTGGAGGGAATCTCGCCGCAGGCCGATCAGCACGGCGCCCGCCGCTCCGGCCGTGAGCCCCGACAGAGCGGTCACCACGTCCGCGCGATACGTCACCTGGAAATGGAGACGTACCAGCTCGAGCACCTCCGATGGGAGACCATGTCCAAGATCGAGGACGAGCAGCTTGGCCGGCCCGGTCGGGGGCGTACGCACGGACTCCCTTGCACCCGTCGTGGCCACGCTCACGATGCCCCGGCCAGGTTCGATACGATAGCGCATCTCTCCGGTGGATTTCACCGGATAGCGGATCTTCTGTACTTCCACGGCGATCGTGCGGTCGCGGTCCCTCGTGAAGTGCAGGATGGCGGCCGCACGCCGCGCGAGCGGCTCCAGCCGTCGATCGTGCGCGCTCTCGAGTCGATCGGGAAAGGTCAGCAGCGACGTGCCGCCGAGCGACTCCACACACTCCACCAGTCCGGCGAGCGTCACGCCGGAGGCCGGGCCGGCGTCGAGGAACGGCATGATCGAGTCGACGACGAGCCGTCGAGGTGGAGTCGCCCCGATGAGGGTCCGGAGCTCATCGAAGATCGGCTCTGGTGAGGCGAGTCGTGCGCTGCGACGGGCGAAGTCGAGCTGATAGCGGAGGAGTACGAGGCGCCCCTCCTCCAACGGCTCAGCAATATGCAGCCCCAGGTACTCGCCTTGGGTGAGCAGGTCGCTCGGATCGTCCGTCGTCAGCATCGCGCATACCTCGCCCTCCTCGAGTCCATGGTGCAGGAACTCGAGGCAGGCCACGGTCTTTCCAGTACCCGGAGACCCTGTCAACACGTGCGCGCGCCCGGGGACGAGCCCTCCCAGCTGCTCGTCCAGGCACCTGATTCCGCTCGTCAGCAAACTCTCTCCTCGGCTTTGCGGCATGTCGGGAGCGACAAGACTAGTCTTGCAAAGAGCTTGCCCGGAGTCACGAGAGGTATGTCACCGATAATGCGTGAGCTACGGCGGATGACCGCCGGCACGATCGCTCTACAGCGGCACCTTGGGGTCGTTCGGCGGGCCCAGCATTGCGCGGCTCAATCCGGATGCTACAGTCGATCCGTCGCCTGGCCGAGGCTCCCGGCCGTCAGTCGAGCAACGCGGTTGATCGCTGCTGGAGGTCCATCGCCGTTCGACGCGACAGGTATGGGGCTTCGCGGACGCGCGGGGTGCTGCACGACATCGTCGGCGACGCGGAGGGCGCTCTTGGTGAAGGCTCCAGTGCCAGGCCTCGACGATACCGGTGGAGCCAAGTCCGTCCGCGAACCCTGTGCTACTCCTCGCGCAGCGTCGTCGCCGGGTGAATGCGGAGTGCCTGCCTGGAAGAGGGCAACACGGCCAGACCGGCCGCCAACAGTAGCCCGACCGCGGCCGCGCCGAAAACCACGGGATCGATCGACGCGATGTCGGGGAACCGCCGGTTGACGTAACCGGCCACTGTCACCGAGAGGGCCAGACCGACGCCCACGCCGATGGCGACAGGGCGCAGCGCGTCGTCGAGCACCAGGGCCAGCACCTGTCGGCGGCGTGCGCCCAACGCGATACGGATACCGATCTCCCGCGTCCGCCGTGCTACGCCAAATGCCGCAAGCCCGTACAGCCCGACGAGTGCCACTGCGAGGCCGCCGACGGCGAACATGGCGAGGAGGACACTCTGGAGCTGTTGGATCGCCACTGATCGAGTGAGGAGCCCGTCCAGCGGCAACACGAAGTCCATCACCTGATTGGGATCGACGCTGCGGACGACCTGCCGCACAGTGGCGACGAGCGCCGACGGATCGACCCGAGTCCGGAGCAGCACCGTCACGCGGGCAGTCGGCGTATTCTGCTGCAGATACGGGACGTAGAACGTGGGTACCTCTGACGTCACGAGCCCCGCATCTCGCAGGTCGCCCGCGATCCCGACCACCTCCAACCATACGATCTCCGGCCTGGCTCGGCGCAGTCGCTTGCCTATCGCATTCTCTCCCGGCCAGAATCGACGTGCGAACGACTCGCTGACCACCGCGACCATTGGTGCCCCTGCGCCATCGGCTTCGGTGAAGGCGCGTCCGGCACGCATTGGCACACGCAACGCCGCGAAGTATCCGGGCGTGACGTGCCGGATGTTGGCAGCGAGGCGCTCCCCCGTTGTTGCGGCTCGCCCCTCGATCTCGAAGTTGGACTGCATGCTCTCGGCTGCGCCGAAGGACGCTTGCGTCGAGCCGACGGACAGGACACCCGGTAGCGCTGCGAGCTCGCTCAGCAGCCGCTCGACGTACGCTGCCCGTTCGGCCTCGGTTGGGTAGCGCCGCCGCGACGGATGGAACTGGAAGGTGAGCACTCGCTCCGACGAGAAGCCCGGCGCTTCCCGCAGAAGTCTCTGGAACCCGCGCAGGACGAGACCGGCGCTGGTGAGCAGCACGAGAGCCATGGCCACCTGCGTTCCCAGCAGTAATGCACGCAGGCGTTGCTCCGCGCGGCTGCCGGCGACACGAGCTCCGGACATGCGAAGGCCGCGGCTCGCAGCTCGGAGCTCTGGCACTGATGCTGGGAGAGCCATCGCGACAGCACCGATCAGGGCGAGTGCCGCCGCGAAGGAGGACACGGCCAGATCGATCGAGAGATCACCGTATGTCGCGACGACGGTCGGGAACTCCGAGCTGAGCCACGCCAGCACGACGGACGCCACGCCCAGCCCGGCGAGCGCCCCGATGCCGGCGACGACCAGACTCTCGATGACCCGGATCCGAACGAACCGGGCAATGGACGAGCCCAGCGCGCGGCGCACCATCGTCTCCGCTGCCCGCGCGAGCGCATGAGAAATAGTGACGCTCGCGAGATTGATGCACGCGAGCGCGACGAGGAGCACGACGGCCGAGAAGATCAGCACCAGGCTGCCGCGCTGTGCGCCGTAGAGCTGTTCACGAAGCGGGGTCACGGAGGCGCGCGTGAATCGATGCACCTCCGGGAGCTCGCGTGCCAGATCGTCGACAATGAGGTTCGAGGCGTCGGTCGCCTGCGCGACGCTGACGCCGTCGCGAAGTCGGCCAATCGCGATCAGTATTCGAAGTCGCGCCATTCGCGGCGCGATCTCCTCGGGACCCAGCGCGAGCGGGAGCCAGACGTCGCCCGGCTGCATGACAGGGGTGAAGCCTCGGGGCATGACGCCGATGATCTCCCGAGGCTCCTCGTCCAGGTGAATGGTCCGCCCGACAACCTGTGGATCGCCGCCAAACCGTCGCTGCCACAGCCCGAACCCGATGATGGCGACTGCACTGCCCGCTCGTTCTTCGTCCTGTGTGAAGTCGCGCCCCATGAGAGGCGACACGCCCAACAGCCCGAAGAGTCCGGCTGACACTCTGGCCCCTCGCAGCCGCTCGGGTTCCCCTCCGTCTCCGGTCAGCGAGATCGTACCCGGTCCGAAGGCTTCCACAGCCGCGAAGGCGCGCCGCTCTTCGCGCCATCTCGAGAAATGCCAGGCGGACAAGGCGAGCGGGGCGGGCGCCCCCGCGCCCGAGGGCTCGCGCGTGTCGAGCCAGACCAGCTGCTCGGGCCGCGAATACGGCAGCGGTCGAAGGAACGCGGCGTTGACGACGGCGAAGATCGCCGCGGCCGCGCCAATCGCGGCCGCGAGCACACCGGTCGCCGCCAGAGCAAAGCCCGGCCGGCGACGGATTCCTCTCATCGCGTGCCGACAGTCGAGCACTATCGTCTCCGGCAGTTGATGCATCGCAGTCCTCTGGCGGCTGGATTCGAGCACGGAACCGGTGCGAGGACCAAGCTACGCCATGCTGCCGGTGCGTCCAATCGAACCTTCGCATGTTCTCGATCAACTCTCGTCATGGGTTCGCGCGGTTCTACGACCGCCTTTGATCGCGACCGCACTGCGAGTGAGCATGCCGGAAGTGCGGTCTTGACCAAGGCTGACAGAGACCGGGCCGCTCCAGGTCGCAGCCGCGGAGAAGCTGAACCGGAACTACATCGCCGAGTTCGGACTGGCTTGCAGCCGGAGCGGTTGATCGACCGAGCTCGCGAGCCGGATCATCGATCACTGCCGCGGCGTGAGCGCGACCGAGCCGCTGGCGCCGACGCTGCGCGCTGCGCCGGTGTGAGGACCGCCCGATGCATGTCGTCACCGACCGTTTCTCTATTCCTCCCTAAGCTCCTCCGATTCGCTGAGCCGAGAACCCGAGCATTAGTCTCGCGGTCGGTTTCGGCTTTGGCCCTGCTCGATGAGCCAGTCGCGAAGGGGATTCCAGACCAGCTCCGGCGCGTTGCGGGCGAGGAACAGGTCAGCGTGGCCGTAGTCGAGCAACGGCGGAGAGCCGGGGATGTGCACGACGTGATGGCGCACATCACGGCTGCCCGTCAGCGTCGTCGAGAACACCCCGCCGGCACCGAGGCCGCCCGCAGCGCCGATGTACAGGATCGGAACGGAGATCGCGCCAAGGTGGTCGTCGAACAGGACGTCCGCCTCATCGCACGCCGCGAGATTGATCTCGTAGGGCGCGACGAGCGTCATGTAGGGCGGCAACGATCTCGCGATCGTCATCCAGTCCGCGGTGTTCGTGAAACGAAGTCCCACCGGGCGGCCGATCTCGTCGAACTCGCCGGCCACGAAGTGCCAGAACTCCGCCGGGGTTCCTCGGGGACTGACCCCGACGGCGAGCAGCGCCTGGAAGTTGGTGAGCCCCGGGATGAGCGGCGAAGGATCGTCGGGCGCAGTGGCCGCCAGATCGCCGAACCGCACGAAGATCTGCGCGTCCTCCTGGTGAAACATCCCGCCGGCGATCCGGGTCGCAATCGCTGCCGCGGAGTTGCACGACGCCACGCGGTGTGCTTCATCGGCTGGGCCGAACTTGATGAACCCGTCCACCGCGACCAGTGCGTCGATGTCGCGGAGCAGCGGCCACTGCTGGGTCTCGCGTCCAGCCGCGGCGTAGACCAGCGGGACGCTGTAGCTGAAGCCGAGGAGCGGGATCCGACCGAAGCCCTGTCCCGAAATCCCGCGCAGCAGCCGAGCGATTGACATCCCGGCGAGTACGTGGTCCACCTCCCGCTCCACATCCCAGCTCTCCATGAACCCGAGCGCGGGACTGCTCTGCAGCGGGATCAGCGTCCACGAGAGATCGATCCCCCAGACGTCGATCCCCTCGCTGGCGAGGTATCCGGCTGCCGTGACGCGAGGATCCCCGCCCGCACTCTCCCACAGGTAGATGTCCTCGAAGCCCTGCAACGCGCCGTGGACCATGAACACGGCGCCGCGCGTGCGCTCGGGGCGATGGGGCCGCCGCTCGCGCACGACGCGATGCAGGCGGACGACATCGTACTGCCCCGGGCCCAGGCGAACGTCGAACGCGTAATGCGCCAACCCGTGCGGAAGCGCCGTTCGCTTGGCGTTGCTGAAGATCGCGCCGAGTGCCGCGCGAGGAGGCGCGAGCCGGTCGAGCACGACCGCGGCGGGATTCGCCGCCTCCTCCTCGGGAGTCGTGGCAGGAGCGACGGCTGCATCACGGCAGGCGGTGAGCAGCAGCGCAACGGCGACGATGCAGCAGAATCGCTTGTGCATGGTGTCTCTCCCTGGCTGGGACGCACGCGTCGGAGGCGCGTCGTGGGGGCGCCGGCGTCCTCGCATTCAGCATCGACGGCGACGCACGCGTTCGCACATTGCGGCCGTGAGCCACCGTGTCAAGAGGAAACATTTGCGCGGTGACGAACACGTGAGGATGATGGCCCCACGGAACGGGTGACGGTGACGCCGGGCGCCCTCAGCTCCGCGGGTGCGAACGTCTGGCCCTCGTGGGCTGGAGTGGATACAGTATCCGTCATGCCGAAGCGCATCTCCCGTCTGTGTCTGGCGGTGCTCTCGGCTTGAGCGCTTTCGCACATTCGAGCGCGTGGCGTTCCTGCTTCCGACCATCTGGGCCGCCGGTATCGTGCGTCACCTGTGGTCAGGAAGGCCGTTCATGAAGGAGGCCGCAGTCGAAGCCGCGGCGAACGACCCCGCTTCCGTCGATATCGGCGGGGCGTTGACCCACCCGGCACGAGTGAGGGCAATCGCGCATGGCAGACAAGAAGGAAGACTCTCTGAGGAAACTCGAGGCGGTTCTCGTTGGCGCGGCGATCGTGGTGATCGCCGTCGTATACCTGCTCCGCGAACTGGGCAGTCGCCCATGAGAGGGAAACCGCGCTGGCGGTCATGGTTGTGCGGCGCGTGCGGTTTCGCTTTCCGTGAGCAGGGTCTGGACCTTTGTCCCGAGCTCTCATGCCGAGAGTCCCCTCCCAATATGCCGGGCTGCGGACGATGATTCTCCGGGCCGGCATCGTCTGTGTCGCCGTGGCCGGCATGGTTGCCGTGGTCGCGACGGCCAGCGCTCGGCCAAATCGCTACGGCCACTCGGACCGGGAGGAACGGCATCTCTTTCCCGCCGTCTCAACCGGCCCGCTCGATCCGGTGTGGAGCCCCGACGGGCGCTGGATCGCGTTCTCGATGCGCGGCGACATCTGGAAGATGCCGGCGGACGGCGGGGAAGCGATCGCGCTGACGTCGGGCCCTGACTACCACTTCGAGCCAGCGTGGAGTCCCGATGGTCGACGGATCGCGCTCTCGATGGACGTCGGCGGGAACCTGGAGATCGGCATCGTCGATGCGAACGGCGGATCCGTCGAGCGCGTCGCGTCGCATCCGCGTGTCGACATCCAGCCCGCGTGGGCTCCCGACGGAAATGGCATCTACTTCGCGAGCGCACGGAGCGGCGGATGGCGCATCGTCCGTCACGATCTCGCCACCAGAGCGGTCACGTCCCTGATCGACGGGATCCAGCCGTCGCCGTCACCGGACGGAGGTTCCCTCGCGTACGAGCAGCGCGGACTCCGCGTGCTCGACCTGACGACGCTCGAGTCACGACTCGTCCGCAGCGAGGAGACGGCGTACCGCATGACACCCGTGTGGACTCCCGATGGACACAACATTCTGTATGTCACCGAGGACCAGGGCTCGAACGACGTCCGCATCATCTCCGCGTCCGGCGGCAATCCGATCGAGCTGACGATCGATGACGAGCACCACGAGATGTCGCCAACGCCGAGTCCCGACGGCACGCGCTTCGCCTTCGTGGCGTTTCGCGCCGCCGTCCCGGTGCTCTACACGGCCGATCTGGCGGGCGGCCGGCCCGCCACCTGGCGCGAGGTGAAGATCACCTCGCGCCGCGCGCGGACGACGACGGGACGCGTCCGCATCCGCGTGCTCGGACCCGACGGACGTCCGATGCCGTCACGTATCTACGTCGACGCGAGCGACGGTCGATCGTACACGCCGGACGGCGGCTTTCACCGCGCGATGATGATGACCGACCGGCACTATTTCCATGCGCAAGGCGAGGTGGAGGTCGAACTGCCGGTCGGACCCACGACGATCGAAGCCGTGCGTGGAT
>CAYLPM010000536.1:0-1979 GCA_964385525.1 uncultured Gemmatimonadaceae bacterium | reverse complement strand
TCGGAGCGGACGCACGAAATCGGCGTTCGCATGGCGGTCGGCGCGCGGCGAGGCGACGTGCGCTGGATGGTGCTCCGCGACGGCGGCCTGCTCGCGGCGGCCGGGATCGCGGCGGGGGGCGCGGCGGCGCTGTTCCTAACGCGGTTCCTCACCGGCATGCTGTACGACGTGACGCCACTCGATGCACCGACGTACGCGGGCGCTGCTGGGCTGCTCCTGCTCTGCGCGCTGCTCGCCTGCTGGGTACCGGCGTGGCGGGCGTCGGCGGTGGATCCGGTGATCGCGCTGCGAAACGAGTGAGCGTCGATCCCGCGAAGGGCCGGCGCGGAACGCCCGCTCTCCGACCGGTCGGAGCGCGGTGCCCGTCCGCCTCCGAGCGTGTCAATCACTCGTCATGATGAACAGAGGCGCCCCATCGAACTGGTAGATCGGTCGCAGCCGGTCCGTGTTGTAGTACTTCCCCACGTTGACGATCTTCTTGTCCGACGTCACGCTCTCGATCGGCACGCTGTCGTAGAAGCCGCGGTGCACGCCCACCAGGCGCCCGTACTGCTTCCGCAGAATCAGGTCGAGCGCGAGGTTCCCGAACGCCATCGGCACGATCGAATCCAGCGCGTCGGGGTCGCCGGAGCGAACGAGATACCCTAGCCGCTGGTTGACGACGTCGATGCGACGGCCGTTGTTGTAGCGCGGCGAGTAACCCTTGAGCGCCGCCGCCACCTTGTCGCCGATCCCACCGAGCTTGCGGTGGCCGAACATGTCGGTCTCCTCGCCCTCGACACTCATGCCCTCGTGCGACGTCAGGCTCGCCCCCTCGGATACGAGCACGACCGAATACCTGCTCGGATTGCGGTTGCGATCGTACGTCAGCAGCTCGGCGAGCTGCTCGATGTCGGCGGCGGACTCGGGGATGACGCAGCGGTCGGCCGCGCCGGCCATCGTCGGCAAAAGGGCGGTGAACCCGGCGTATCGGCCGAACACCTCGATCACGAGGAAGCGCTCGTGCGAGCCCGCCGACGTCCGCAGGCGGTGCGTCAGCTCGATCGTGCGCGTCACACAGGTGCTGAACCCGATACAGTAGTCGGTGCCGTAGACATCGTTGTCCATCGTCTTCGGGATCGCCACCACATGCACGCCTTCGTCGTGCAGGCGCCTCGCATAGCTCAGCGTGTCGTCGCCGCCGATCGGGATCAGCACGTCGATCCCGAGGTGCTCGAGGCTCTTCAGGACGTCCGGCGTCACGTCGTTGATCGGACGGTCGTAGCCGTCGAGGTGCGCCGGCACGCGCTCGAGGGGCAGGTGGCTCGGACGCGTGCGCGACGTGTGGAGGAACGTGCCGCCGGTGCGGCCGGCGCGGTTCACGATCGACTCCGACAGCTCCTGGACGTTCTCGAGGTTCTGTTCCCGCGGTCCGCGATCGTAGTCGACGAGGCCCGCCCATCCGCGACGGATCCCGATGACGCGGTAGCCCTCGCGCAACGCGCGGATCGTGATCGCGCGGATGGCGGGATTCAGACCCGGCACGTCACCGCCGCCGGTCAGGATCGCGATCGTTCCCTTGGTGGTCGTCATTCGCTCCCGGTCGTCTCGTACGCCCGAACGATGCTCGACAAGGCCGGAGCGCAGCAAGGTGCGGTCCGCATGCCGGGCGACGATCCCGACCCGCTCGACCGCTTTCCGCTCGCTCGACCCCGGCTGGCCGGCGACCACCGCCCGACACCTGGTCCGTGACGGCCCGCAAGCCCGGCACGTCCGACATGGGACCCTTCGCCGAGCTCGGGAACATGACGAGAGCACACCCGGAAGAACCCTGGATCTCCGCCTGGCCGGATGCCCTCGCCTTCGCGACCGGCCTCGCCGTCGCCTGGCTGAGCGCGTGGACCGCGGCGGACCTGGTCTGGAGCCTCTGGCTGTCCAGTCTCGTCGTCGGCTACGCGACGATCGTATGGGGGATCATCCGCCCGGGGGCGCTCATCGCC